>JAZRUS010000017.1:0-19480 GCA_045652665.1 Eubacteriales bacterium
GCGGTGCATATCATCAAGGGCGGCATTTCCGCCCTTGTATCTCATCACGCGCCAGCGTGTATTTTCCTGCGGCTTGATGATATACAACACTTCGTGTTGATGATATACCGCAATAAATTGCGGATGATATACAAAGTCGGAGGAGAAACCATCTTATTTTTTTATCCAAGCCGCAGGCTTGGCATATCATCGCCGCACAACGTGCGGTGCATATCATCAAGGGCGGCATTTCCGCCCTTGTATCTCATCACGCGCCAGCGTGTATTTTCCTGCGGCTTGATGATATACAACACTTTGTGTTGATGATATACACGCCTCCGGCGTGATTGGGTTGCGTTAATTCGCTTTAGTTAATAACAAATAATTTTCAAAAACATTTCTGATCTTTCGACTTCCTTTCGGTATAATGGGGTTTACCAAACCGATGGGAAGTTTTTATTTGTACCTTTCGGGATTACCGGTTTCACCGAGCAAATAATCAATGCTTGTGTTATAAAATCTCGCTAATTTTATTAGAATTGCGGTCGGTATATCGTTTTCTCCCGTTTCATACTTGGAGTACCCCGTTTGTGACATGCCGAGCATTTTGGCAATCTGTGTTTGGTTCATATCTTTATCTTCTCTTAAATCTCGAATTCTTGGGTACATAATTACCTCCAAAACAAAAATCAAATGTAATATTATTATATTTAATCTGTTTCAGAGTATTGACATTTAACCTAAAATAGGTTATAATGTGCTTAATGATCGGAGTTTCCGTTTTTCGGTGCGCCGGCTTCGGTCGGCGCATTTTTTAATTTTGGAGGTAGTATATGAATCTCAAAACCGAAAAAGAAAATATTGACAATTTAAAAAGAGTTACAGATCGGATACAAATTGTCATTAATGCCTTATTAGCGTTGCTGTCGGTAATTTTGTGTTTTGTTCCACTGGCAAAAATCGGTAACGTTAGCATAGGCACTCCCATAGAACTTCTTGTTGATTATTTCGAAAAAACAGAAGGAAGTTTTAAATATTTGAATTTTTCATTCCCACTACTTGCGTTTCTTTGTGTCGGTTTTGCTTTAACTAGAGTTGGTGATTTTTTGCTTTTCAATAAAGAGGAAATTGATTTTGGCAACCGCAAGCCACTCTGGCATGCTATATGGATTATCTTTATGTTTGCAGCTTTTATATCTTGCGCACTAATATCAAGCGCCTTATCCACCTACTATAATTGCAAAATAATAACTCCGTATATTTTTATCGCACTTGAATTTTTTTCAAAATTCGCCGCTTTGATCGTTAATATTATAATAAAACTCGCGCATATTAAAGAACCGCACGTGATAAGAAGTAAAAACAAAGCTTTCGTTGCTCTCGTTATTTTATCTTTCGTAGCATCCTCGGGAGTGATTTTCTTTTGTGGCGCGATTTCAAGCACGGACACATATCCCGATTCAATAAAACGCGATTTTGAAGAGGGCGTCTTTGAAATAGGAGACATAAAAACAGAATATTCCCATAACTATGCCTTTTATGAAGGAGAAGTCGAAAAACTCATCGACTTCAACGGCAAATCAAGCATCTCTGAAATCTATGGCAATAATTATTACTACTATCAAAGCAAAATTGATGAACTTGAAGAAGAGATAGGTCAATTAATGCCTAAAAAAAGTTTTGAAAAATATTTAAAACAGGTTGATAAATTAAAAGAAGATATAAAATTTCTGAAAAACAATGCTCCCAAAAATTACACAAGAATTTTGTTCGCTCTAGGTGAAAATGAAAAACACGACTATTTTGAAAAAGAAATAATAGGATTTGAATACAATCAAGACAGCCTGTTTTATGATGAAAACGGTTATAAATGGAATGTTAAAAACAAGACTTTATGGGGAATGTTTTATTCACAGCAAATAGAACTTTCCTGTGTAGAATTTAGCCAAGGCACTGATTTCTCAACAGAAGAAATAATTGCAAAAGTTAAGTATGCTGACGGAAGCATGAAAATATCCAAAATAAAACCTACAAATTGGGAGGAATTGAATAACTCAACCGTCGGAACGCATGATTTAATGTGGCGAGATAATTGGGGTGAGTATGCGGTTTCAATCAACGTAAAGTAAAAAGGTTAGTAGACGCAGTGTTACGATTTTCGTGACACTGCGTCATGTTTTTTATTTATAGACCGGATATATTGAAATTTTCTTTTATTTGTGTTATAATTTATAGGCGTGTATAAACGAGAAACCGAATCTTTATGAGAAAAGACTGCCACATATAAAAAGATATAGGAAAAAAACAATGTCAAAAACCAGAAAAAAGTATTTCGTCAGACTCTACGTACGGGTACTGATATTTATAGGATGCCTGGCACTTTACCTCTTTATGCCGGAAAGCTACGGCGTGCTGGACGGCATAAACTTCTTCACACAGCTATCCCCGCTTCACCTGCTCTGGGTGATCTGGGTAGTTGATATGTTTCTTCAGATAGTGCCGATAAAAAACAAGGTTCCGATCGGCTCGCAAAAACTGTTTGCAAACCGATTCAAGCCTATAAGAGAAAAGATAAACTATAAGGCGCTCAGAAACTACGTTATCCATACGACAAAATCCGCATACCGCGTTCTTCTTTTATGGGGCGGACTTACCGTCACCCTCGGCGTTCTCTACTTCACCGGTGTTATCGACGCCGTTTGGCTCTTTATGATATCGGTGGCGTTCTACGTATGCGATCTGATCTGCGTTCTCATCTGGTGCCCCTTCAGACTGATAATGAAGAATAAGTGCTGCACCACCTGCCGAATCTTCAACTGGGATCATCTTATGATGTTTTCCCCAATGCTTTTTATCGGGTCGGTATACTCGCTCTCGCTCTTTGCAATGGCGCTTTTTGCATGGCTCATCTGGGAGCTTTGCGTTATGATGTACCCGGAGAGATTCTGCGAAATGACGAACGTAGCGCTAAAATGCTCCGAATGCACGGATAAGCTATGTACCCAGTACTGCCGAAAGCTCAGGCAGGAGCAAACAGAGGAAGGGTCAGTAGAATTAAAAACAAATAAAGAATGAGGTAAACCGTAGTTTTGACCTCGGTTCTTCAAATTTGCACCTAACAGTAGAGAGATACGCTGTGTGCTGAACTCTAAAAATGGACATTGAATAACAAAAAAACCTCTTGTGGTAGAATAAAAAATTCTGCTACAAGAGGTCTTTAATTTGGTTATACCTAAATGCAACAACCCACGTTTTTGAGCAAAGTGAGCATGATCATATTTTTTCTGCAAGCGCTCGCTTTTTCTTCCATATACCCGAGAGGAAGTATATAAGGCTGGGTATTGAATATCCGTACGGAGCAAGGCCGTAACCAAGCACAAAGCCGTAGAAGCCGAGATCCAAAACGATTCCAAAGAGCCAGCTGAGGCCTATGCGGAGCGCAACTCCATCAAGTATCGAGAGAACCATGCCCAGCTTAGCATTTCCGATACCCTGAATAAACGCGCCCGTTCCGCGCATCACGGCAAACGCCGGGAACATCCAAAGTATAGCGCTTATAAAAGTAGATGACATATCGTGAACCAGAACGTCATCCGAGAACATCATAAACAGCTGGCGCCCAAGACCGATATACAGCCCCATAAATACGGCTGTAAATGCCGCGGATATGATCCACGCTCGGTAAACGACCTGCTTTGCGCGCTTTTGATCCCCTGCGCCGATATTTTGGCTTATCATCGGCATTGCGGCGTACTGTATTCCCTGCGACACCTTATTGATTATATCGTCAATTCGGCATCCCACTCCAAAGGTTGCGGATGCAACGACACCGATTCCGTTCACAAGTGAATTTACGAAGAGCATTGAGATATTTATAAATCCCGACTGTATCGCCATAGGCATACCGAGGCTCGTTATCATGCCGACGTATTTTCTATTCGGAATGAAGCTCTTTGCCTTGAAATCGAATCCGAACTCCGCCTTCTTCCTGTATAGATAGAATATTGAAAAAACGAAGGAGACTGCCTGTCCTATTATAGTTGCCCAAGCGGCACCCACAACTCCCCAACCGAGAAATCCGGTAAAAACGATATCAAGCACGAGGTTTATGACCGATGCGATAACGATGAACAGGAACGGCCGCTTTGCGTCTCCCATACCGCGCAGGACCGCGGAAACCATGTTGTACCCGGCGGTAAAGATAAGACCGGCGCCGCAAATGACAAGATACTCCATCGCCATACCGTAGGATTCCTCCGGAATCTTCATCAGATTGAGTATTCCGACCCTTCCGACAAGGATTACACCCGACAATATGACCGACAACGTAAGAACAAATCCGAAAAGAGTGCCCATAACGTCATTCATTTCCCGCCTCTTGCCTGCTCCAAGTGCCTGCGATATAAGAACCTGCCCCGCGTTTGAAAATCCAAGACACACCATAGTGGCAAAATTAAGTATCTGACTGCTCTGAGAAACTGCGGACAGTCCCGCCGTGCCGACGTATTTACCGACTATTATCATATCTATGGTGCTGTAGAACACCTGCAAGGCATTTGACGCCATAAAGGGTAAGGCAAGCAAAAGCAGCTGTCTTGTTATATTTCCTTTTGTAAAATCCTTTGAGAGAGTATTTCCGCGACGCGCCGCAGGCGCAGGATCCGTTTCCGAATCCGTCTCGTAATCTGTCTCGGATATTATCTCCGAATCATATTTTTTCTTTTCCAATTTTTTACTCTCATTTCTTACTCAAATACATAATAAATTCTATCATATAAAGCATAAAAAGTAAAGTGGTTTTTGACTTAATATTCCACTTTACGCTTTATTTATTCTGCCATATTATTCCCTTATATTAACGCAAAATATTCTTTTAAAACTTATGCAACCTTTTTACACTTCTATTGACATATGTAAAATTTAGTGCTATAATATACGTTGTATAGGATAAATACTCAGGAAAGGAAAAACAAATGAAGGCACCGGAAAGACGGCAGGCAATTGCAAATCTTTTGCTTGCAGAAAGAAAGCCGATAACAGGAGCCGATCTGTCGGCAAAATTCGGCGTATCAAGACAGATTATCGTACAGGATATCGCTGCTATAAAGGCAATGGGATACGTGATAATCCCTACGCACTACGGATACGTTCTGAGCGAATCTCCCCTCAGAGAAAGAGTATTAAAGGTCAATCATACGAAATCGGATACCGAGGACGAGCTACGCACGATAGTCAGCCTTGGCGGATCCGTAGCCGACGTTTTCGTTATGCACAACGTCTACGGCAAAATCAGCGCCCCCCTCAATATACTGACCGAAAATGACGTCACCGAATTTATGCACGGAGTTACGAGCGGAAGATCTACGGAGCTTATGAATATCACGGGCGGCGACCATTATCACACCGTGCGCGCGAAAACCGAGGAGCTGCTCGATTCCATCGAGGCGGCGCTCATCCAAAAGGGGTATATTACGAAGTAATAAAATAATAGAATAAAACAACAGTTTTTTCAACCGTAAAATTCCAAAAAGGACAAACGGCGAGAGCAAGAGTAAAAGGAAACAACGAATCCTTCTATTCTTGCTCTGTTCGTTTTATAGATGAATTGACGCTTGCGCATCATGAATTGGCTTCGCCATGATTTCTCGCTACGGCGTGTTTTCTCTTTTTTCGTTAGTGAAGCCTTGACTCTCGTAAAAGTGAAGTTGTGTTATTATTTACAAGGCGACGTAATACACTAAAAATTACCTCCGATCGCCTCCGGAGTTTCATCCTCTTTTGGTATGCTTAAACGCAAAAGTCTCCGTCTATTACATCCATATTGTGCCGGCTTCAAAATAAAATCTTTCAAATCAGATTATAATAAAATATATTGCATCGGAAAAAATTTTTTGGTATAATTATTATGAGCCGACTTTCCGGCTAACCTAAAATGTCAGGTAAGAAAATATAATATGAGATTTGCTTTTTTTGACACTAAAGCATATGACAAGGTTTCCTTCGACAAGGTGAGCGAGGGAAGCGGCATAAGCTTTAAATATTTTGAAACGAAGCTGAACGAGGATACGGTAGAGCTTGCTGCGGGATACGACGGGGTGTGCGTCTTCGTTAACGACACGGTAAACGCTACCGTTATAGACCGTCTCACGGAGCTTGGGGTCGGCATCGTTGCGCTCAGATGCGCCGGATTTAACAACGTTGATATGAAGCACGCATTCGGAAGAATACACGTCGTTCGCGTGCCGGCTTACTCTCCTTATGCGGTCGCGGAGCACGCCATTGCTATGCTTCTGACCTCGATTCGCAGAATACACAAGGCGTACATTCGCACGCGCGACTTCAATTTCAGCCTCGCGGGAATGACGGGCTTTGATCTGCACGGCAAGACGGTCGGAGTCGTTGGCACGGGGCGCATCGGACGGGCTTTTATCGATATCTGCCTCGGCTTCGGAATGAAGGTTGTTGCGTATGACAAATTCGAGGCTCCGGGGCTTGCCGACGGGGAGCGTGTAAAATACGTCACACTTGACGAGATCTTTGAAAAAAGCGATATCATATCGCTTCACTGCCCTCTGACCGAAGAGACCTATCACATAATCAATGCAAAATCCATTGAAAAATGCAAGAAAGGTGTCGTGATAATCAACACGTCGCGCGGTGCGCTGGTAGACGCTGAGGATCTGCTTATGGCTATAAAATCCCGCAAGGTTGGCGCTGCCTGCCTAGACGTTTACGAGGAGGAATCCGACTTCTTCTTCGAGGACTTCTCAGGTCACATTATCGACGACGACGTGCTGGCGCGGCTTATATCTATGCCAAACGTTATCGTGACCTCACATCAGGCGTTCCTTACAGAGGAGGCGCTGACTAACATTGCGGAAACGACGGTAAGGAATATCCGTAATCTATGCGACGCGGGCGAGTGCCCGAACGAGCTGTGCTACCGCGGCGGTGAGACGGCGGACTGCAAAAGCGGAAAATGCTTCTGACAGTATCTGCTAAATAAACAGAAAAATAGGGCAATATAATTTTAAAGGAGTTTATATGAAAATAACAGAAGGTGTAAAATATCTGGGTGTAACCGACAGAAGCACAGACCTTTTCGAGGGGCAATACCTTATTCCAAACGGCATCAGCTACAACTCCTATGCCGTGATAGACGAAAAGATCGCTATTATGGATACGGTTGAGTCGACATTTGCCGGCGAGTGGTTTGAAAACATCACAAAAGCTCTCGGTGACCGATCTCCCGACTACCTCGTCGTCCATCATATGGAGCCCGATCACTCGGCAGTCATTGCAGAATTTGCGAGAAGGTTTCCGTGCGCGGCTATAGTTTCCTCCGCGGCGGCGTTCAAAATGATGAAAAACTTTTTCGGCACAGACTTTTCAGACAGACGCACCGTGGTCGGCGAGGGCGATTCGATATCGCTCGGCAGCCGAACGCTCAGCTTCGTTACCGCTCCTATGGTGCATTGGCCGGAGGTTATCGTCAGCTACGATTCAAAGGATAAGATACTGTTCTCTGCCGACGGATTCGGCAAGTTCGGCGCGCTTGATACCGACGAGCCGTGGGAATCGGAGGCAAGGCGGTATTATATCGGCATAGTCGGAAAATACGGCGCGCAGGTGCAGGCACTCTTAAAGAAGGCGTCAACTCTCGATATCAACATCATCTGCCCGCTTCACGGCCCCGTTCTTACCGAAAATCTCGGCCATTATATCGACCTCTACGATAAGTGGTCAAGCTACACGCCCGAGGAGCGCGGCATCGTGATCGCCTACGCTTCTATCTGGGGCAATACGAGGAAGGCTGCCCTTATTCTCGCGGAGGATATACGCTCTTTGGGATATGAAAACCTCGTGTGCTACGATCTCGCGCGCTGTGATACGGCGGCGGCAGTGGCGGATGCGTTCAGATATACCGATCTCGTGCTTGCATCCTCCACGTACAACTCCGAGATATTCCCTGCTATGCGAGAGTTTATAAATAAGCTCTGCGAGCGCGGCTTCAAGAAGCGCCGCGTTGCGCTTATTGAGAACGGAAGCTGGGCGCCGATGGCAGCGAAGGTCATGCGCGGAATGCTTGAGGGAGCGAAGGACATCAGCTACGCTGAGCACGGCGTAAAGATCCTCTCTGCCGTGAGCGAAGAAAACAGAACTGAGCTTCGCGGGCTGGCGAAAGAGCTTACAAAATAATTCGATTGCCAAGGGCTCAATATATTTGATGTTAAAAAGCCTGTTTTAGGCAAAAATACTTATAGTCGCAAATCGCGGCAGATTGGAGATTAATATGAAAAAATACGTTTGTGATGCTTGCGGATGGATCTACGACGAGGCAGAGGGCGCACCCGATCTCGGAATAGCTCCCGGAACGAAGTTTGAGGATCTTCCCGACGATTTTGAATGCCCGCTTTGCGGAGTCGGCAAGGATATGTTCTCCGAGGAGTAATTAGACAAACAGTTAACCCCGACAGATTGAAAAAAGTCTGTCGGGGTTCGTTTTAGTCTCTGTTCGATAAATTGGAATTTGACAGCTTATTTCAACTTTCCAAGCTTCGTAGTATTTGCAATAACGATTAGAGTTGCTTCTGCATCAAGCACCTGTTCGGGATTGATGTTTACGGTGACTTTCTCGCCTTTCTTGATAGCAACAATATTAAATCCGTATTTTTTACGGAGATTTAATTCAATTAAGTTCTTGCCGCACCACTCGTCCTTCACATCAATCTCAACCATAGACACGTCCTTTGACAGAGAGATCATATCAATAAATCCGGAGCTTAAGAGGTTCTTAGCAAGGCGTATACCCGACTCGTTTTCGGGGAAAACCACTTGATCCGCACCTACACGAAGCAATATTTTTTGTTGCATTTCATTCGCACATTTTGCAATAACGTTCTTAACTCCTGCCTCCTTGCAAAGCGTGACCGCCATCACACTCGATTCAAGATTGCTCGCCATACAAACAATGACAGTGTCTATATTTCCGATTCCAAGGCGTGAAATGACCTCTGCATCAGCAACGTTAGCGCACTTGCAAACGGGCAGATATGCAGCTGCATCGTTTACTATTCGCTGCTCGGTATCTACAGCAATGACCTCCATTCCGTTCTCTACAAGCTCTCTTGCCACGGCTGTGCCGTATCTTCCAAGTCCAAAAACTGCGTATGTTTTCTCTGCTTTCATTGTTCTTCTCCTTATCCTATACTAATATCTTCCGTCGGCTCGGAAATCACATTTTGACTCTCATTTTTGCTTCCGAGAGCGACAGCTAACGATATTGGGCCAACTCTGCCGAAATACATCGTTACGATGATAATTAGCTTTCCAAACGCGCCAAGCGTTGCCGTTAAATTTCTTGAAAGACCGACGGTTGCCGTTGCACTGACCGTTTCATAGACCGCATCAAGAGCTGAAGCGTTGCTCGTTGCCATCAAAAGTATGGCTGATGTGATACATATTGCAAGAAATGCTACCGCTACGGCAACCGCCTTTTTCACCGAATCTTCGGAAATACAGCGACCGAATATGGTTGCGCTATTCTTATTACGGATTGTAGCGAATGCCGAGCAAATGAGGACGGCGATGGTTACGGTTTTCATACCGCCTGCCGTTCCTACAGGTGAACCGCCTATCAGCATCAAGATAATAGATGTGGCGGCAGAGGCATTTGTCAAATTTTCTTGCGGAATCGTAGCAAAACCTGCGGTTCTCGTGGTGACCGATTGGAAAAAGGATACTTGAATTTTATCAAATAGGGCCATCTCTCCAATGGTTAATGGGTTAGCATATTCAAAAATAAATATGAGAATTGCACCGAAGAGAATAAGTCCTGCGCTAACGATAATCGCAATTTTTGAATGCAAGGTCAGATGCCTGAATATTTTTCTGTTTTTCGGCGAACGGCTTTTAACTACACGGAGAACATCCCACCATACGATATATCCGAGACCTCCGAGAATTATGAGTGCGGCGGTTACGACGTTGATTAAGGGATTCGTGGCGTAATTACAAAGACTGTTTTCCGCGATAATGTCAATGCCGGCATTACAGAAGGCGGAAACCGAATTAAATACCGATAGCCAAATGCCCTTTGCACCGAACTCAGGAATAAAGACGAGCATATACAGAACAGTACCAACTCCTTCAATGATAAGCGTGCCGAACAGTACGTTTTTAACGAATTTCGCAAGCCCCGACATCGTATTCAGATTGAAAGCATCCTGAATGAGCAATCGATCACCGATGCCCATTTTTCTGTTCAAGAGAAGCATCAGTCCCGACATGATGGTGATGATTCCGAGACCACCGATCTGTATGAGAATCAGTATAACGATCTGCCCAAACACACTCCACGTGGAAACTGTAGGAAGAGTTACAAGTCCCGTTACGCAGGTGGAGGTGGTTGCCGTGAAGAGCGCATCAAGATATGGTACCGCTTCACCGCTTGCGGAGCTTATCGGCAATGCCAAAAACACGCTTCCCACAAGGATAGTTGCAAGGAAGCTGAGTAATATGATTTGCGTGGTTGCGGGTGCGAATTTCTTTTTTCTAATCATAAGGATTTTCCTCTAAAAAGCATAAAGGAACCAACGTCCTCTGCAGTCAGCTGGTTCCTCGTTTATCTATTGTGTTTATTATATCACATTATTCCGATTCTGTCAACAATCTATGCACGAGAGGGTCGGTTTAGTGTAGAGCAGGTGTCAATGCAAACACCCGTATATGTTTTTCCCGATTTTGAGCAGACCGCGACAGATACCTCTCCGCAAGTAACATATTCTGAAATTCTGCGCTCGTTCAATACGGCTTTTGCTGCTTCATACATTTCAATCCATATTTTTTCCATAAGTAATAACCTCGTCAAATTCTTGTTTATCGTTCTGTTTTGTCGTCGTTTCCGCCTTTGTATCGCAAAGCGTCGGACAAAGCCCATACCGTTAAAAATGCACAAACGCATCTAATGGCTCCATTGTATAAAGTGAGGATTTTTATTAGTTATATAGGGGCACCGTGTATTTTACACAGTACCCCTGTTTTTTCGGTTAGCCTTGTTGCGGCGACCTCTTTTCTTATATGTACAAATATATCAGATCTTCTCAAGCTCGGATTCGTGAAGCCTTACACCGCGTTCCCTGAGTATCTTCTGCGCTTCCTTTACGTCAAGCGCAGTGAAGTCATCGGTCATTGCGGCAATAAGTCCTGCCGCCTCACCCATTACGCTACAGCAAGGGATAACTCTGGATATCTCCCACATATCGTCGTCTACGGATATAATTCTTCCCGCGCAGGCAAGGTTCTTTATCTTGGAGGAATAAAGCGAACGCATCGGGAGCTCATAGATCGGCCCCCTCTTTCTCCAGTTGGGATAAAGGCCAAGCGAATCCTCAAACTCCTTGCGTTCATCCTCAAGAGTGAAGGTATACTCACCGACTATACGGCGAGTCATACGGAACTGCGGTATGCTTGCGATCGTCGTGGGAATATGAGTCTCGTCCTCCTCGCGCTTCTCCATTATCTTTTCAAGCAGCTTTTCGTGCGACATCTGCATAAATTCCGATATCTCAACGTCCTCAAGACCCTCAAAGCGTCTGTCGGAAAGCTTCTGAACCTGCCTCGCGCCCGGCATAAGGTCTGCGGCACCGAACTGTGCAAGACCGAATCCGCTCCTGTCATAGTAATAATACCATGCGGCAAGTATATTTTTGTACTTAAACTTAGCGGTAGGCGCGCCCGCTCTCTCTGCAAGGTCAGCGTCACCCGAGGCATCAACGTAGCTTTTCGCCTCTATCGCGTATCTTCCGGATTTACCCTCTACTATTGCATAGCGGATCTTGTCATTTTCGGTAACGGCAGAGACAAGGCTTACGCCGTAAAGTATCTGAACGTTTTCACGAAGGAGCGCCTTCTCTGCGGAGAATGCGAAAAGCGAGGGATTAAAGTTTACCATGTATCTCGGATCCTCTTCTCCTCTGCCGCCCTCGCCAAAGATCCAGTTTTTAGCTCCGCGCTTACCGTCGCACTCGATCTCAACAGACATCTTTAAAAGCTCCTCTGCAAGTCCGTAGGAAACGATACGTCCCTTTCCGTCGCAGATAGGAAGATATATAGTTACAAGCCCCGACGTTCCAAGGCCGCCGAGATAATAGCTTTTCTCAACCAGTATCGTTTTCTTTCCCATACGCGCGGCAGAAAGAGCCGCCGCAATTCCGGCAAAGCCGCCGCCGACTACCAGAACGTCACAAGAGTGCGCAACATTGGTTTCTATGCTTTCAGAAATTTTTTTCATTTTCTCTCCTTTCTCTGCGCGAGGACAAAAACAACGGCAATACGCCATAATTCACAGCTATCATTTTCCGTTATCTATTGCTCCCGTAAAATTCACAGAGTAAATAATGTATAGTTATAAATATTATACCTCTTTTTTGTTCTTTTGTCAATAACACATACGCACAATACGAAAAAGGAACGAAAAAACAAGCATAAGGACGATTTAGGGAAAATACAGTCGCTGAGTCATTAAGAATTCAGATAACTCAATGCTTTTTTGAATTTCCATGAAGGAAATCTGAATTCTTAGTGCGAAGCACCTTTGGGGCGCGCTTGATTTAGAGCAGAAATCGTCGGCTGACGAACGGTAGCCGTATAAAATACGGCGAGTGAGGAAACGGCGATACAAAAAGAGCATAAAAGGAGAAATCCGCAGAATTTCAACCCTAAAAAACAAGAAAGTATAAAATTAGAGCGAAGAAACCGCATTTTTTAGCAGAATCCTCGCTCTTTCTGAGTTATGCCTCAAATGAAGCAGTCCCTTTGTATCCGGATACTAATTATATTATTCGTGAGAAGCATTCTTTGAAATCGATCTTTTGAAAAGAGGGATTATGGCGAAAAGCAGAAGCGTAAAGAGAGACGCGGCGAGGAATATCTCCGGAGCGGGGATATATTCCGTAGTCATCATATCGGGGGAATCGGAATTCGGGAGCGGAATGCTTCGTATGCTGTTTATTCCGTTTCCGATCATCGGGCCGAATATCATGGGGATAAGAACGCTGAACACCATACGCACGCCCTGAAGCTTGCCAACCTCACCGGACGGTGTATGATCCCTGACCAAGGAATTTGCAAGTGCAGATATAAATATGTAGCCGCATATCATTACAAAGCCCGCGATTCCAAACAGCAAAAGCGTTGCTCCGTGCGAAAGTCCCTTTGAAAGATACATCGCGAAGAGTCCAACCGCAAACACCGCGGTTGCGACGTAAAGAAGATCTGATTTCGATTTTCTGTCCGAAAGCCGCGTCAGATAAAGGTTTACCGCGGCACCGAGCAATATGGCTATCGCAAACACCGCGCTGTATTCAATGACGGTAAATTCAAGGTAGGTGCTCATATAAATTATGAGATAAGGCATAAATATCTGACAGGCAATTCCGTAAACAAGTATTACGGTCAAAGCGAGGTAGAGCGAGGTGTTTTTCTTGATTACGCTTGGCTTAAAGCCGTAAAAAATATCCTTCATTGAGCCGCTCGCAGACAGATCATGTGCATCGCGTATAATAAACATACCGAGCGCACCCGAAAGCGATATAACCGCACCGAGAATCAAGAACAGAAGCTTATATCCCAGAAATTCAACGAGAATACCAAATCCGCCGGCAACTATAAGCATAGCTATAAGCGGAAGTATAGAGAGAACGCCCTCTACCTTACCGCGAATCTCAGCCGAGGTGTTGTCGGTGACCCACGCGTTAAAGCTCGCGTCGTTAGCCGTTGAGCCGAACATCGTCATAATACAGTCACCTATTATTACAGCCGCAAGAGTCAGGGATATCGCCCGTTGACCCTCCACGTTAAATATCGCCGACGTAAGCTCCGGTGACATAAATCCGAAAACAGCCACGGTTACGCCCCAAATAACATAACCCCAACATATAAACGAGCGTCGGTTTCCGGATCTGTCCGACAGGGTTCCTGCAATGAGCGTTATCACGGTTGCAGTGATTCCGGAAAGCTGAACCATCAACGTGATCGCCGATAGATCGGGGGCTACAGTGTCAAACACAAAGAGGTTAAAGTACATATTCTCAACCGACCACGCGATCTGACCGATCAGTCCAAACAGAAGCAGTACCGTCCATTTCGATCTGCCAAATATCTTCTTATCCATTTTCCCGTCCTTTTAGTTTCTTTGCTTAATTTTATCATATCTCGCTATATTTGTATATAGTTTCGGGAAAATTTTACTATTATTTTATCTCTCAGATAAGAATATTTAACGTCGCGCAGATCAAAAATCCGAGAAGCGTCGGCAAAATTGCCGCCATAACCGTGTGCTTTATACTTCCGGTTTCTTTATACACAGTTATTACCGACGTTGAACACGGCCAGTGAAAGAGGGCAAATATTGCCACGCACACGGCGCGGCCGCCGTCCCATCCGTTAGCCATAAAAAGCTCACTCATAGCCGATATCCCAAGTTCCGTGCCGAACGAGCCCTCGGCTGTATAAAGCATGATCAGGATAGGTATAACTATCTCGTTTGCGGGCCATCCGAGAATAAAAGCGAGAAGTATCTCGCCGTCCATTCCCATAAGCGCGCCGAGCGGATCAAGAAATGATGCAGCGTGAGATATCAGGCTCTCCCCCCCAACGGTTACAGAGCCGAGCACCGCGATCAGCGCACCCATCGGCGCGGCAACGATAATCGCCCTGCCCAGAACCGCCGCTACCTTCGTCCTAAGAGAGTTCAGTATAACCTTGAGAAATTCCGGTCGTCTGTAGGGCGGCATCTCAATTGTAAAGGAGGAGCGCTCGCCCGAAAGCACGGTTTTGCTCAAAAGCATAGTGACGAGCAGCGTAGCACCGACGGATAGCATTATAAGTACGGCAAGAGCCAAGACCGTAAGCGCGACGGATTCACCGCCAACGGCAAGGATTGCCCAAATTCCGATTATACTGACCAGCATAGGCAACCTTCCGTTACAGGGGATAAAGGAGTTCGTTAAAATTGCGAGAAGCCTCTCGCGCCTTGAATCGATTATGCGAGCTCCGGTTATTCCTACAGCATTGCATCCGAGCCCCATACACATTGTAAGCGCTTGCTTGCCGCACGCGCCGCAGGCGGCAAACGGACGGTCAAGATTATACGCAACCCTCGGAAGATATCCCGAATCCTCAAGGAGATTGAATAGAGGGAAGAATATTGCCATCGGAGGAAGCATAACCGCAACGACGGTGGATGCAGTTCGATATATTCCGTATACCAATATATCAATGAGCAGCTCCGAGGCCTGCCATTTCACGAGAAGCGTGACGAATAATCCCTCTACGTATGAAAAAAGAGAAGCTAAAGCATTCGACGGATAACCGGCAAGCACCATAGTTATCCACAGTACCCCGAAAAGCATAAGAAGCATCACGGGATACGCCGTTACACGGCCGGTCAATATCCTATCTATCCGACGTGTTCGCTCCCGCGCACCCCCTCCGTCTGATCTTACGGTCGCGCGGGCTATGCGCTCGGCTTCGTCGATCACCCGACATACGATCTCATCCTTATAGAAATCCGAATCTATCCCCTTTAGGAAAAGAAGCTCCTTTGCCGATTGAACAGCCGCAAATATCTTTCCGCTCGAAATATCCATACCGAGCTTTTCCGATATCTCAAGATTCATTTCGGGATCGGCTTCTATAAGCCGCAGAGCCAGCCATCTCTTTGAAAGGCCGTGCGTATCGATCCCGCTAAGGCTTCTTTCCACGATTGCCACGGCATCCTCTATCAAGGGCGAATATGTAAGGATCTGCTCACCGCCGCCCCCCTTAAAGCCGTCAAGGGCACGAAGCAGCGAAGCAAGGCTTCTTTTCCGTCTTGCAACAACTCCGACGACAGGAACGCCGAGAAGGCGGGAAAGCCCCTCCAGATCTATACTTATTCCCGCGCGCTCCGCCTCATCCATAAGATTCACGGCGACGATTAGATTGCCCGTGACCTCTCTTATCTGTAGAACCAATGCGAGACTTCGTTCAAGAGAGGTAGCATCGCACACCGCTACGGTTATATCCGCTCCGCCGAAGCAAATATAATTTCTCGCGATCTCCTCCTCTTTTGAATGTGAGAGGAGTGAGTATGCTCCGGGAATGTCCGCAACCGAATAGACACGCTCCCTTGTGCGGACCTCTGCCGCCGCAATGCTCACTGTCTTTCCCGCCCAGTTTCCCGTGTGCCTGTGAAGTCCTGTCAGGGTATTGAAAAGAGTGCTTTTTCCCACGTTCGGATTGCCTGCAAGAGCGACCGATACGTCGGTTCTCTCCTTCTTTTGCCTTCCGGATAATTCAACACGCCCCATACTCACCCTCCGATTATTCTATGATTATATCCTTTGCGTCCTTATTTCTTATCGCGATCTGAGAGCCGCGGACAAAATATGCGCGCGGGTCTCCGAGAGGACTTATACCAACGCACTCTACGGTGCTTCCGGGAATCAGTCCTACGTCCAAAAGTCGGCGGCGGAGGCACCCGGTAGCACCCAGCCTGATCACGAACGCCCGATTTCCGACGCAAAGATCACAAAGACTTTTTTCTGTTCTCATTGTTCTTTTTCGGTTATTTCCGCCTCCGTATCAGTTTATTCCTCCGTAGATTTAATGTGATTTTAAATAAAACAGGACTCTCACCTACAAATTACAGAAAAATAAATTCAACGTAAAACCGTTCCCAAAATACTGTATAAAATAACTTGTAAAAGAAAAAAACGGCTGCTCTTTACCGAAAGGTATTGAGCAACCGCTTGCTTTATTGTAGATTTATTATTCCAGCCTTACCGTTATTGCCGCGACCTGGGGAGGATAGCTCATCATTACCTGACCGTTATACGAAACGGTGACGGTATCTCCGATTGAAATATCTCTATAATCTATCCTATTGCCTTCTCCGTCGTATATCCCGGTAGAATCCGAGATAACGACCCAATATATTCCCTCGGCGTATTCCGCCTCTGTAACGCTTATCTCCATTTTTTCTCCGAGCGCCGTCACCGTAGCCTTCATTTTAAATTCTCCGTCTGCGGTGCCCGAATTTCCGCCGTCGCAAGCGCAAAGCGCTCCCAAAGAAATCATCATCAAAATCAATCCTATAAATCTTTTCATTATCAAATCCGACCCCTGATATGTCTTAACACTTTTCCCACTGATTATTCTAGCAAATTATGCGAAAAATGTCAACCGAAGATTTGCGGAGATTTGATTGCAGTCATTACTTGCCGATAAACATCTGTGTCCAATAGCTGCCGTCCGCAACGTAACCGACGCCGATCTCGGTAAAGGAAGAATTAAGAATGTTGGCGCGATGCCCCGAGGAATTCATCCACGCATCTACGACAGCCTTCGGAGTTTTCTGACCGCGGGCTATATTTTCCCCTGCGCTTCTGTATGTGATACCGAAGTTTTTGATCATCTGAAAAGGAGTTCCGTATACGGGACTCGTATGAGAAAAATATCTGTTGTCATGCATATCCTGAGATTTATAGCGCGCAACTCTGCCAAGCTCCCAGTTGTATGTAAGCGGCTTGAGTCCGTTTTGAACTCTGATCTCGTTTACAAGGCGAATGACCTCTTGCTCATAGCTCACAACCGAAGCGTCGGCACCGGGTATCGTGAGTACCTGACCCGGATAAATCAGATCGGGATTTGATATCTGTGGATTTGCCGCCTTAATTTCACTCAGTCCAACCTGATATTTGACAGCGATCCTCCACATAGTATCACCCCGTGTCACCGTATGAGACGTGGCGGCAGATACGCTCGTTACGGCTATGGCGGCACTGATTACCGCGCAAAACAAAAAAATGAACAGCTTTTTCATCTGTCTCACCTCCATATATTGATTAGAAGCCGGAGCGGGATCCCTACCGGCTTCCTAATATATTATAGCATCTTTTCGCCCCGATTTCAAATGTAAGTTCTGGTAATCCCCGGGGAGGGGGCCTCTCTTTCCGTGTGCAGCGCAAGAATACGAACGTTTCAGCTTAGGTATAGACAGACTGCTTCATTTTGGCATATCAAAACGAAAAACAGGGGCACTTGAATTAGTGCCCCTGTCCCTGCTTTAATCTATTTTGGAGAAGATCGCGGGTGAAAACCTGCTTTTCTTCTTTTCCATTATTTTTCGTTCTTATAAATTTCCTTAAAGTACTTATAGGTGTCAACCTTTAATTCTCCGCAAGCGGCTTCATCGCAAGCGATGATTCCGTCCTTATGTAGCTGCAATGCGCTTATAGTCCAAGCGTGGTCAACTCCGCCCTCAACACAGTGACGAAGCGCGCGCGCCTTGTTGTGTCCGCTGATAACAAGCAAAACCTGCTTGGAATCGCATACGGTACCTACGCCAACCGAAAGAGCAGTCTTTGGAACCTTGTCAGGATCGTTGCCGAAGAAACGGGAGTTAACGATGAGTGTATCCTCTGTCAGAGCGCGGACACCCGTTCTTGACGTTAAGGAAGTGAAGGGCTCGTTGAAGGCAATATGTCCGTCAACTCCGCTTCCTCCAAGGAACAAGTCTATTCCGCCGTAGGATGCGATCTTATCCTCATAACGGCGGCACTCGGCTTCCAGATCCTCTGCCATACCGTTCAGAATATTTACGTTTTCTGCCGGAATGTCTATGTGGTTGAAGAAGTTATCGTGCATAAAATACCAATAGCTCTGGTCGTGCTCTCTGGGCAAACCGACGTATTCATCCATATTGAACGTAACTACGTTCTTGAAGGTGACCTTGCCTGCCTTGTTCATTTCGATGAGTTTTCTGTAAACGCCGAGAGGAGAAGATCCGGTAGGCAAACCAAGCACGAACGGACGGTCCTCTTTGTGGTTGTTCACAGCGTTAGCGATGTGCTGGGCAGCCCATTCGCTCATCGCATCGTAATTTTCTTTGATAATTAATTTCATATGCGCTCCTTCATAATTAAAATTTACATTATAATTATATACCACGTTATGCCGTTTGTAAAGGGGTTAGAATAATTTAAATGGAATTTTTTTGAAAACGCCCTTAAGCAAAGTCATAAAAATACCCTCCCCCGAGCGAACAAACCGCACGGTAGCCCTTTTACAGTCAGTTTCGCATAGCGGAACGCTGACTGTTAAGCTGATGTCAATGGTAACGCTATTACAGCTCCATAAAATCACGGCACAGCCGTGTATATCATCAAGGTGCAAACCTTGCATATCATCAAGACGCAGGAAAATGCGCGCTGACGCATGATGAGATACAATAACGGCAATGCCGTTATTGATGATATACGCCGCACTTCGTGCGTCAATGATATACCAAGCCTGCGGCTTGGATAAAAAATTCGACAAGCCGAAACTTGTCGATTTTTTTGGCTCCCCCTGCTGGGCTCGAACCAGCGACCTGCATACCGCGTAGCGGTATTGGGCGTTAAGCCGTGGGAATACGAAATCATTTGTACTAAATCGGAAGGCTTATAACAAACCCTCC
>JAZRUS010000018.1:0-24627 GCA_045652665.1 Eubacteriales bacterium
ATATACTCCTCAACGATTGCAGGAAGAGCATCATAGTAGGGGTTGCAAGCCTCTCTGTGCTGGAAGAAGATGTCGCCGTTCTCAGCCGAGCCGCGAAGCGCGGGGGTCTCGGGATTGAGAGAGTGGTTACGGAATGCCTGAACGGCATCCATATCAACCATCTCTGCAAGATCCTTGTAATCCCAAGCGGCAACCTTGGTGATCTCGTGAGAGGTACGGAATCCGTCGAAGAAGTTAAGGAAGGGAACTCTGCCCTTGATTGTAGCAAGGTGAGCTACGGCACCGAGGTCCATAACCTCCTGACCGTTGGTCTCAGCCATCATAGCAAAGCCGGTCTGACGGCAAGCGTAAACGTCGGAATGGTCACCGAAGATGTTAAGAGCGTGAGAAGCTACGCATCTTGCGGAAACGTGAATAACGCAAGGAAGGAGCTCGCCGGCGATCTTGTACATATTGGGTATCATAAGAAGAAGACCCTGAGATGCGGTGTAGGTGGTGGTGAGTGCGCCTGCCGCAAGCGAGCCGTGTACTGCGCCTGCCGCGCCTGCCTCGGACTGCATCTCTACAACCTTAACGTTCTGACCAAAGATGTTCTTTGCAGGCTCGCCAAAGATGTTTTTGTTGGATGCGCTCCAAGTGTCGGTAACCTCAGCCATGTTGGATGAGGGAGTGATGGGATAGATAGCAGCAACTTCCGTGAACGCGTAAGATACGTGAGCAGCGGCAGTGTTACCATCCATAGAGACTTTTCTTCTCTCTATCATTTGTGTGTCCTCCGTTTTGATATTTATTTTTTGTTTCATTTTCCTTTATTCGCCCCTCTTTTCACATTCAAATTTTACACAAAAAGATCGGAGCTTAGGAGATATATCATCTCCAATCAAGTATTATAACACAATTATCTCGAAAAGTAAAGGGATTTTTGCAATTCTAAGATAAAATCTTAGTTAGGACTTTGTTTTACGTAAAGAGCTCGTCGCATATCCTGCGGTATTCCTCATACCCAAAGGCGAGATTGATCGCTTCTATCAGAGCCGCCGCGCTCATATCGCGAGGCAGACCGAGCCGCTCGGCAAGCGCGGCACGCATCACGGCGGAATTTGCGCCGCCCGAAAGCCCGTCGTTATAAAGATCCAGCTTCGTGAGTCTTCTGACGTCACAGACCGTATCCTCCGCCTCTTCCGGAGCCTCAATGAACGGAGCAAGAACATGCTCCAGCGTTTCTCTGTCCATCCCCTCTACGCCAAGAAGCCCGGAGCGCGAGGCGGTCTTTTTTCGCGACTCCTTGCCCTCTCGCTGAGGTATATATAGGTGATGTATTTTCTCTTTCGGTATTATCCCCGATAAATAAGAGCGGATCTGCCTTCCTCCGCCGTCGGAATCGGTCAGCAGTATTATGCCGCCCCGCTCGGCAAGCTTACGGATCAGCGCGCGCTTTTCTGCCGAGTTAAAGATTCCGAAGCCGCCGGTCACGACTACAGTCGCATCGAATATTGAAGACAGCGTGCTTTTATCGTATTTCCCCTCGACTATTATGGGGAGCTTTACTTTTAATTTTTTCATCCTACTACCTGCCTTTTGACGCGCGGATATTATGCTCGCACAGATCGGAGAGCGCGCATCCCTCGCAGGACGGAGAGCGCGCCGTGCAGGTCTCTCTGCCAAAAACAACTATTCTGTGGCAGAAATCCGATCCCTCGGCAGGATCGATAAGTTCTTTGAGTATCAACTCTATCTTAGTCGGATCCTTAAGCGACTCCGGATACATTCCGAGCCTTGCGCATATTCTGATGCAATGCGTATCGCAAACCACCGCAGGCTTGCCGAATATATCTCCGAGAAGCAGATTTGCAATCTTTCTGCCAACTCCGGGAAGCTCCAAAAGCTCATCCATAGTCTCCGGAAGCACACCGCCGAACCTGTCGGTCAGCATCTCGGAAGCATCCTTTAAATTTTTCGCCTTCATTCTGTAAAGACCGCAGGGCTTAACTATTCTCTCTATTTCCAAAAGATCGCCGTGCGCCATCGCCTCCGCTGTCGGAAATCTTGAGAAAAGCTCCTCGCAAACGGTATTTACTCTCGCATCCGTGCACTGAGCCGAAAGGCGGCCCATGATAAGCAGCTTCCACGGATCACCCTTGTAGTGCAGAGCGCATTCTGCGTTCGGGTATATTCCCTTAAGTCTTTCCACTATCGCGGCAAGCCGCCGCTTCTTATCAGCCTTTGTCATTTGATTTCAACGCCTCGTTAATAAGAGATTCCGTTAGAGAAAGGCTGAGACCTACTATCGTGTCAAATCTGCCGACATGCTCTGCGACGAACCTCGCGCCTATCCCTTGAATGGCATACGCTCCCGCCTTATCCATCGGCTCGCCGGTCGCGATATATTCCCTAGCCTCATCCTCTGTCAGCGTGCGAAATCTCACATTTGACGAATCCACTCCGGAATAGACCTTTCCCATATAGTGCACCGCGACTCCGGTATGGACGTTATGCGATTTACCCGACAGGCTGAGAAGGATCCTGAGCGCGTCCTCCTCATCCGCAGGCTTACCAAGCGGCACGCCGTCAAGCTCCACGAGAGTGTCCGATGAAATAACGAGCCTGTCGGGCGGAAGTGTGTGCGCAACGGCTGCCCCCTTTCGCACACTCAAGACCTCGACCCCCATACGTGGGTGCATTCCCTCGGGAAGCGTCTCGTCGGTCTCTGCGGTCAGTATCTCAAAATTCGGTATTATCCTTCCGAGCAGCTCCTTGCGGCGCGGCGAGCGCGACGCAAGCACCACCTTTATTTTTTCTGTCATATATCCTCCGTACGGCATTTTCATCAGCCGTTTTCTTTTACTGCGCCGAGCAAAGCCGATTCAACCTCTGAATAAGACTCCGCCCTGTTAATTTCCGCGCGTGCCCGCGCCGCGCCTCTGAAGCCCTTAAGGTAAAGCGCGATCTGCTTTCTGGCTTCTCTGACCGCAACAGTCTCCCCCTTTTCCTCTATGGCAATCCTCAGCTGAAGCAGTGCCACCGACACACGCCCGTCGAGCGACGGCGGAGTGTAATCCGTTCCTGAAAGCATAGCCGAGATCTCCGCAAATACGAAGGGGTTTCCTATCGCGCCGCGCCCAATCATTATTCCGTCAGCTCCGGTCTCCGAAAGCACGCGCAAAGCATCCACGCCACAGGTGATATCACCGTTGGCAACCACGGGTATACGTAAACTGTTCTTTACCTTTTTGACGATATTCATATCTGCTTGTCCGGAATACATTTCAACACGGGTGCGTCCGTGCACGGTGACAAGCGAAGCTCCGCCCTCCTCAGCCGCAAGGGAGCATTCCACAGCCGATACAGAGTCTGCATTAATCCCCGCGCGCATCTTCACGGTAAGGGGAATATCTATTGCGGCACTCGTCGCACGGCATATCCTGTATATCAGATCGGGGTCCCTCATAAGAGCCGATCCCTCTCCGTTACCGAAAACCTTTTGCATCGGACAGCCCATATTTATATCTATTGCCGTCGGTGCTACGCCGTCGGACTCTCCGTGCGAAAGCACGCCTGCCGCCTCTGCCATGATACCCGGATCGTTTCCGAATATCTGTAGCGCGCACGGCCCCTCGTCTGCCATGATCCTCGCAAGCGCATGCGTTTTTTTATCGCCGTACACTACTGCCTTTGCGCTTACCATCTCGGTAACCGAATACTCCGCGCCGGCATTATGACAAACAAGGCGCATCGCCCTGTCGGAAAAACCCGCCATCGGCGCAAGCATAAGACCGTATTTAAGCTCGGTGTCTCCTATCTTCATAAAGCCTCCGCTAAAATTCTTTAATTTTATTCTACCACAAAAAAACGTCAATTTCAAGATTCATATTGACATTCCGTCAGGGCAATGCTAGAATTAAATAAATAGCTGAGCGATCGGCATGAAATTATACAACCCTTGATTTATTTTCACAGTTATGATATAATAAGCTCAGCAACGGATTGGAAGGATTTTTTATGGAAAAGATACTGAGGAGAGTGTACGGATCACCGAGATTATCGTTGACCCTGAAGATAATTTCGCACGCTTCCGTGCTTTTGTCCGTTACGTCGTATCTCGCGCTTCTTTTAGACTCGTTTATTTCCGATAAGATCCTCGCATTGCGGTTTGCCGTTGCGGGAGCTGTGCCGTATATACTCGTTTCCTTGGCAAGGCATTTTATAAACGCGCCTCGCCCTTACGAATTATACGCTTTTTACGATCGGCCGCCAAAGAACAAGCGCGGCTCGTCCTTCCCCTCCCGTCACGTTTTCTCGGCATTTACCGTAGCAGCGCTATCCTTCGCGGCATCGCCGTGGCTCAGCGTGGCTGTCGCGGTTGCGGGACTGGCGCTTGCAGTGTCGCGCGTCCTTTTGGGAATGCATTTCTGGCGCGACGTTTGCGCCGGCGCTCTCATAGGCCTAGCCTCCGGAGTGCTGGGGCTTACGCTCATCGTGTTCTGATATTTTGATCGATCTCCTCACCAAGGGGGGGCGATATTACACAACATTTTTACCCGCCGCACCGTCGGCAGATTGGAGACTGATATGAAGATAACTTGGCTCACGCAGGCAGGCCTGCTTTTTGAAAATGGGAATATAACGGTTATGGTAGATCCGTATTTTTCGAATTCCGTCGGAGAGCTTAACCCCGAAAAGCACAGAAGAATAGAAGCTGACGAGAGCTTTCTCGATAAGGCACCCGACGTCGTGCTTATAACACACGAGCACCCCGATCACCTGGATCACGAAACTATCGAAAAATTGCTCGCACGCTCCAAGAAGCCGATAACCTTCCTCGCTCCCGAGAACGCCTACCGTAAGCTTGTAAAGCTCGGCGGAATCCACAATTACGTGATGCTCAACCCCCACTCCGTGTGGAGCGAGAGGGGCATGACCTTCTACGCGCTCCACGCCGAGCATTCCGACAGGACGGCGGTCGGCTTTATCCTTGATGACGGAGAAAAAACCTATTACGTAAGCGGAGACACGCTCTACAACTTCGACGTTATAGACGAGGTGCTTGAGCTTGTTGAGGACGGAGTGGACGTAGCCTTCCTCCCGATAAACGGAAGGGGCAACAATATGAATGCAAAGGATGCGGCGGATTTTGCTTATGAGATAGAGGCAAAGTGCGCAGTTCCCGTTCATTACGGTCTCTTTGATTCGATAGACCCCGAAGCCTTTGACTTTGAGGATTCGGTCGTTCTTAAGCCGTTTGAGACCGTAGAGCTCTGATACTATTAATTTTGCATGCAAAAAACGGAGGGTGGCAGCCGTCACCCTCCGTTTTTCTATATTTTGAACTGTCGCTTTATAACGTAAAGCTTATCCGAAAGAAATCGGAACAAAAGAACGAATAGCACCGCGTTGCACACCGTTTGAGCTGCGTAAAAAGCAACGCCGCGAGCGTACATTATGACGAACCTTGAAAAGAAATCGTCAAAGAAGCCGGAAAGCAATCCGGTATCTATAAGAGAGGTCAGAACTCCAAACCACACGGTCAGGAGCACCGCGACTCCGGATAGGACGAATCTGTTTTTTACCCTTAACCTTGAGAGCAGCATAAAAACAATGCTGACAAGCGGCCAATAGAGAAAATACGACACGACCCACGTCGAAAATCCGTATATCATTGGTTCGATGCAAACGAATACGACAGCCGCAACCGCGCCCCATACTCCGAAAACGTATCCGTAAAGAGCGAGAAGTATCGTAACCACCTCTATATTAGGCAAAAACGACAGCGCGAGCTTTCCGCACTCGACGCTCGCCGCCATTATACCCACTAAGGCAATAATGCGCGCGGCAGACGTCCCTTTTCTGCGCCCAACCATTATGCGAAGCTTTCAAGACGGATATATATCACCGTTCCGTCGTTTACGTGCATGCCCGAAAGCCCTACTCCGGAATACGTCAGAGTCATTCCGTTATAGGATACGGTGGGAACGACAGGCGTCCACTCGCTTGGAACGGCGTAGTCCTCGGACTCGCTTGTATAAATTGAAATATACTCACAGGAAGGGTCGGGATCAAGTGAATCGATCGCGGTTATATACGCGCCGTATCCGCCCCCCCATTGAAGGTTATAGTAGAGCGTGCCTCCCTCCTGCATTGCAAGATATTCAAGCACGGAAATCGCTCCCTCGTCTCTCTTTTCAAGCGCCGAGAGGTCAACCGTGTAAACGTTATGCCCCTCCGGGGCTTCAACGACGATGCTCGCCGTTCCACGGTCTGCAACGGTGCCGCTGACACAGGACGTCATTGCAAGAACAAGCACTGCCATAAGTGCAAAAGCGAAAATAAATCTGATAGCCTTTTTCATTTGTCGTCTCCTTTACCCAAGACATTATATTTATCCGACAGGATACCCGACTTATGAGACGGCTGCTTCTTGACAAAGAAAACTCAAGACTCTCAATTACGGTAATGGCTGTTGCGGCAGATTTTCACTGCACTTCCCCTGTTTTCTGAGGCAATGCCTCAACTCGGATATAACTAATTATACAACCCGCGGCAGCATTTGTCAATGCTTTCGGGTCAAATGCTGATTTATTAAAATTTTGCTATAATATCAGACCGTTTTCAGCTCGGCAAGAAATTCTCCTAGTCTGGAGATAGCCAGCTTGATATGATCAACGGAATAGCAGTAGGATGCGCGGACGAATCCCTCGCCCCCCTCGCCGAACGCCGTTCCGGGAACGAGAGCTACGCGCTTGGAATATAGGAGCTTCTCACAAAACTCGTCGCTCGTCATCCCCGTCGACTTAATCGAAGGAAAGGCGTAAAACGCGCCCTTCGGCTCTCTGCATTCAAGTCCAAGCTCTCTAAAGCCGCGCACCATGATCCTTCTTCGCATATCGTATTCGTCGACCATGCGTTCAACCTCGTCGTCACAGGAGCGAAGAGCCTCTATGGCCGCCCACTGAGAGATTGTGGGAGCACACATAATAGCAAACTGATGGATCTTGGTTATCTGCCCTATGATCTCTGCCGGGCCGAGAGCATATCCGAGGCGCCAGCCGGTCATTGAAAACGCCTTTGAAAATCCACCGACAACCACCGTACGCTCTCTCATACCGAAAATCTCGGCAATGCTCACGTGCCTCGCTCCGAAGGTGAGCTCGGAATATATCTCATCGGATATTACGAGTATATTTTTATCTCGGAGAACCTCGGCGATAGCCTCAAGATCCTCCCTCTCCATTATCGCTCCCGTAGGGTTTGAGGGGTACGGAAGGATCAGCGCCTTGGTTTTTTCGGTTATATGCGAGATAAGATCGTTCGCCGTAAGCTTAAATTCACTTTCCGCGCTTGTTTTTATAATGACGGGCACGCCGCCTGCCAGCTGAGTTATCGGCTCGTAGCAAACGTAGCTCGGCTGGGGAATTATGACCTCATCTCCGGGATTTACGACCGCACGGATAGCGGCATCTATCGCCTCGCTTCCGCCGACCGTAATGAGGACCTCACTTTGTGGATCGTATTTCACGTTATATTTTCTTTCGTTATAGCGGCAGATCTCCTCACGAAGTTCCTCAAGTCCCCTGTTTGAGGTATAACGCGTCTGCCCCCTCTCAAGCGAGCGTATTCCCGCGCTCCTTATCTGCCACGGAGTCTTAAAATCGGGTTCGCCGACACCGAGTGACACGACGTCCTCCATAGTATTCGCGATGTCAAAGAACTTTCTTATTCCGGACGGCTTTATACCTACGACTGTGTCTGACAGTATTTTAGAATAGTCCATCATAGCGATATCTTGCTCCTTTCATCCTCATCGGTGTCGGTAAACTGAACTCCGAACTCCTTATAGCGGCGCATTATAAACTGCGTGGAGGTCGAGGTGACCGAATCAATTATCGCAAGCTCCTTTGCCACGAATGAGGAGACCTCTTGGAAGGTCTTGCCGGTTACGATAACGGTCAGATCGCAGCCTCCCGACATAAGCGACACCGACTCCACCGCCGAATATTTTGATACTCTCTCGGCAACCTCGTCAAAGCCAAGCCCTGCCTTGGGAGTAACGGTCAATTCGATTATTGCGCTTACCGCGCCGGTCTCTACTTTATCCCAGTCTATAATTCCTTTGTAACCGCGGATTATCCCGTCCTGCTCCATAGCCGCGATCTCGCGCTCCACTTCTTCAACCGTAAGCCCCGTAACCGTGGCTATATCCTCGGTCGCCATCCTTGCGTTCTTTTCGAGCAGCTTCAAAATTTTAAGATTCATCTTTTTTCCTCTTTCCGCCCAAGGAAACAAAAAAGTCCGTGGGCATAGTTTAATGCCACGGACGAATATAATTTCGTGATACCACCGTAGTTCGGATACACCTCGCGGAATATCCCTCTGTGAGTCCAATCAGACCCCCGCGCCGTAACGGGCGCACCCGTCGGAATTTAGCCGCCGCACGGCGGTTCTCTCCAAGGCTCACGGACTGCTTCACGCATCAGCACCCGGGGTTTTCACCAACCACCCCTTCTCTGTAAGACTGCGAGATACGCTACTCCTTCCGGTCAAAGCCCTTGAAAATATTATACACACCCACTCCGTTTTTGTCAATAGCTTTTTGGGAATTTCTGCAAATGCTGCCGCAAATAAACTGAAAATTAACGGATCTACGGCAAAAAATAGGGCTCTCTCACAAAACATTTACATTTACGGCATATCTTTTTATAAATATTTGACAAATTACAAATTATGTTGTATAATTGTTGTGTATTGCAAAAAATTAAAGCTCTCTTTAAGGAGAATCATGTATATTGTTGATATGCACTGCGACACTCTTTCCTGCGTCTCGGGGGAAAGAGGTCTCATAAACCGATATAACCTATCAAATAAAGCACCTCAGCTACAGTTCTTCGCCCATTTTTCGACGCGCGGCGAGCTCTCGCCCGAGATACGCAGAAGACGGCTTATACAAGCGGCAAACGTTTATCTTGCCGAATGTGACCGTTTGGGGATAAGCACGGTTTCATCCGGCAAGGATCTTTTTAACGTTACGGATAACTCCCTGCGCGCGGGTATGCTGACACTTGAGGGAGGAGGCGGACTTTTTGCGGATTCACCGGAGCTTGACACCCTTTACCGCGCGGGACTTCGCGTTATGGGCTTGGCTTGGGATTCCAACGAGCTGTCCGCGTGTGCGTGGGATAAAACGGATACCTCTCTTTCCGATGAGGGGAGAAGGATGGTCGAGCGGTGCGCCCAGATCGGTATAACAGTGGATCTTTCCCACCTTTCGGACAGAGCGATCCACGAGGTCTTTGAGATCTCTCCCATGCCGCACATAGCGACGCACTCCAATTTCCGCTCGGTATGTCCCTCCCGAAGAAACCTGACCGATGAGATGGCACGGTTGATCGCGGCGCGCGGCGGTGTCATCGGTCTAAATCTCTATCCGGAATTTCTATCTGAACAAAAGGCAAGCAAAGATGATATATTACGCCACGTTGATTACGGACTTGAGCTCGTGGGCGACAGATGCCTCGGATTCGGATTTGATATTGACGGCACGGACGGTGAGTACCCTAACGGAATAAGCACCGATTCAAGCATTCACGATCAGGTGATCGACCTGCTTCTTTCGCGCTACCCGTCATCGGTAGTTGAGAGAATAGCCGGACAAAACGTGCTGGATTTTTTAAAGGGCAACCTGACATAAGAAAGGACGTCATATGGTATATGTAATGTATAATGCGACCGCGGGCGCGCATTACGGAATAGAAAATATAAAAAACAAGATAGAAGAACGCTTCCCCGGTGAGGAGACCGAGCTTGCAAGCGCGATCACGGTTGACGATAAGCAGGCATATCTCGATAAAATAGGAGAGGGAGACAGATTTGTTCTGGTCGGCGGCGACGGCACGCTCAACAGATTCGTTAACTCTATAGAGGATAGGAATTACCCCTTCCCGATATATTGCTTTGCGGGCGGAACCGGAAACGACTTCATAAACGACGTTGTCGAAACCGAGGCTGACGATCTTGTTCAGATAAACGGATACATAAAGGATCTGCCCACACTGTACGTCAACGGTACAAGCTACCGTTTCCTTAACGGCGTTGGCTTTGGAATAGACGGCTGGTGCTGCTCCCAGGGCAATATAATCAGAGACAAAACGGGAAAACCGCCGAACTACACGAGTATCGCTCTCAAAGGACTGCTTTATAAATTCAAAACTCTGAACGCAAAGGTCACGGTAGACGGCAAAACGGAGGAATATCGCAACGTGTGGATGGTTCCCACCATGCTCGGAAAATACTTTGGCGGCGGAATGAAGATAACTCCCGATCAAAACAGAAGCAACGCGGAGCGCGAGCTATCGGTAGTAATCGTTCCCTGCAAATCAAGGCTGCGCCTTCTGACCGTATTCCCTAAGATCTTCAAGGGCAATCACGTGAAATACACTAAGATATTCAAAGTGATCCGCGGTCACAGCGTAAGCGTAGAATTTGATAGGCCCGTGGAAATGCAGATAGACGGGGAGACCATCCCCGCAGTCAGGGAATACAGCGTCGAAAGCTCTGTTACCGTATCCAAGGAACTGAGTCACGTATAATATTCTTTACTACTAAAAACAAAAGTAGGGTTGCCTCATTTGCAAGTTTTAGCGCGTTTGAGGCAACCCCTTATTAATCGTTATAATTTTATGATTCTTGCCACAGACACCGTCATATCATCGTTGCCTATGACTCTTTTCTCAGCCTCCTTTAATATCAGCTCAGCGTATTCGCGCACATCGGGCAGCGGCTCTCGCGCGAGAAGCTCAACGAGCCACGCGGACTCCTCGGTCGACTGGCTGACACCGTCGGACAGCATTATTACGTAATCGCCGCCGCGGATCTCGACCCTTATACGCTCCGCATCAATGCTTTTCATTAATCCGAGAGGTGCCGTCTCGGATTTAATTCTGAATATCGAGCTATCACGCTTTACGTAAGAGGGAGCAGCTCCGCATTTGAAGAAGACCGCCTCTCCCGTCATAAGGTCCAGATCAAACAGATCAACACTTGATGAGCACTCGTCACTTCTTGATTTTATTACGTGATTTACTATATGAAAGGCTGTGCTTTTGGAACATGGGGTCGAAAGAATGCCCGACAAAAGCTCTGCGACCAAAAGTGATGCGTTATGCGCCCTCTCTCCCCTGCCCATTCCGTCAGCAATGAGGGAATAAAACCTGCCGTCGCCGTCCTCAAACGAGGTTGCGGTATCTCCGGACACAGGCTCCGTGCCCGCCTTTTTCCCGACGGTTGCGAAGTCAACGGCGAGCATGGGAGCCGCGCCGCACTCCATTAGCGCAATATTTCCGCGGCGGTAATACTCCGGAGCTCCGAGCTTCACTGCCGCCGCCTCCTCGATTCCCTTGTGCAGCTCCGGAGAGGTCACAATACTGCCGTCGCTGTCCTCACCTGCTATTATAAAATGCTTTTTTCTGTCTCCGAATACCCGAACGGCGCATCCGTGAAGTCCCACGCCCTCGGCAACCTCGCAGAGTCTATCACCAAGCGCCGTGTCCTGACACCGTTCCCGCTCTCTGTACTTATCAACCTCGGATATAAGACGCGCTATCAGGTCGTACTCGTCGGCGATCGCCTCTATCCTGCGGCTTTTATTCTTTTCCTTTTCCCGAATCGCGCACGCCTCGCATAGCTTATCAAACAAGGCGGCGGAATTGTGGCAATACCGAGGAACGATGGCAGAGTCGTCGGGAAAAAGCGTTTCCCTCTTATAGAGCTTTATAGAAATGGCGTCTATATTTTCAATACACGGGGCAGGGTTTTCCTCTATGCATCCGTTATAGCACGGACAGTCGCGGCAAAATCGCATAACCGCATCAATGACCGTGTCGCGGTACTCATCCATTGTCAAAGCGCCCTCGTCCGCGCAGAGGCGGCGGAGTGCCTTAGCAGAGAAGCCTAAGGCAGAATCAACGCTTCCCGTAGTTAATGCGCTTTTGTAAGCAAGTGCTGTGGCGCTTACCATATCCTGAGCCGGCTTGTCCGCCGAGGCAACGGCTGACCCATCTCGCGGAACCGACTCAAGGCGGCGCAAAAGAGGTGCCGAGAGCATTGCCCCGACGGCATATTCCGGAAATGTTGTGAGAAAGCCGAGCGAACCGCCGGCATATGCGCTCCATGCCGAAAGCAGGATGCCGCCCACCGCAAGCGCATAGATCATACCCGCCTCAAATATTATACCTGCGCCAAGTCCGACAAGGGCGAACGCCACCGAATAAAGACTGGAAACGCCGAGGCTGGAAACAAATCCTACCGTCATAGCGCGCATTGCGCCAAATCGGCGCGCTGCAAACAGTGTTATAAAGGTTGAAAATATGTATGCCGGCGAGATTCCTAAGATATTATAGCTCCTGAGTGAAAGCGATACCAAAAAAACGATCAGAAGAAACGTTCCTTGAAAAAGGTATACGTTATACTTTTCCCGCTCTCCGCGGCCGGGGCGCAGAACGTTTCTCTTGCCGAATACGAGATCGGAATAGCTTATACCGCTGTCAACCACACCGGAAAAAGCAAATGTCAAAGCGGCAGACATAAGTATCGATACGCAGGCATAGAGAAGCGGTCCTGCGGCAAATCCGCCGATCAGAACCTCGTATACAGAGCCGACGAAGGCTCCCACAGTGGCGGCGCAGATACGCAGAACAAGCGGCTCGGAAAACAGCTCCCCGCCGCGCCTATCGCTGCCGGATATTATAATACGCAAAAAGACTACGATAACGCATATTATCGCGTGTATCATTCCAACGTTGCCGACCGTCAGAGAGCCTATCACTGCGCCGAGTGCGGCAAGCCATACCCCGTGCGGCAGGACTGCAACGAATGCGATTGACAGGGGGTACGCGCCGAAGGCTATGTGACAGCGCGAAAAAAGAAAGGCGACGAGCACTACCGTTACGTCGTAAAAGAGTGCAGACGTATCCTCACGCCTTCGCTCTATCCCGCGCCGCACCGCCTCTCCCAGACCAATACCGGCGGCGCGTCGCTGTGTTTTTTTATTTTCCATTACTTTAGACCTCCTTTAGCTACCTCTATTTTATAACAAGCTTATGGAAAATAACGTCGCACGGGGTATGGCGAAATATGACGTCGCCGGTAAAATCCTCCCTGTTTCGCGGATTTTATGTTAATTCCTTATGCATTTTGACCTCTTTCCTTCTATTTTGCGAAAAAATAATAGAGATGTCTCATTAAGAGTTCAAGAATATCAATATAAAAACGGGGGAAACCGCAGGTTTACTACCTTGTTTCCCTCAAAAAGCACTTAGTTATATAGGGGCACTGTGTAAATTACACAGTGCCCCTATCTTTTATTCGGTTAGCCTTGTTACGACAGCCTCATATTACAATCGATTATGCTATTATCGTTTTTAACTATTTTTCCGCTATATATTCATACATACGACAGCGCAGACCCCAAGCACCAGTGCCACGTTCTGTCCAACATTCAACCTTTCTTTATATATAAACCTTGAAACCGCCGCGGTAAGTATAATTCCACCGGCAGATATTAAGGGATACATAAGAGAGGCATTCATTCGCATAGCCAGAATCATTATAAAAGTGTTGGTAACACCGTTTGAAACACCGCATATAATCATCGGTATCACTCCCTGCTTTATACAGGGGACAATGTCCCGCTTTTCCTTTACAAACGAAATAACGGCAAGCACTGCCGCAACAGCGGCCAACGCCATTATCATAAACTCGCTTTTATATTCTCCGACGAACCTTCTTTGCTGAACGAAAAGAACGGTCGAGCAAAAGCCGTTGCCGACGAACATAAGAAAGGCAAATATCGCCCACATCGGAGTTATCTTCACGTCGCCCTTCTTCATATTCATTAAGAAAAGACTGGCTGCAAGAAGTGCGAGACCTACGTAAAAGAACACGCCCCCGCGCTCGTCAAGAAACAGCATCCCGTACAAAGTGGGAATCGTGAGTGAATACGCCGATATGAGAGAGGTCAACGAAAGCGATCCCCTCCTGATCGCCAGAAATCCCATAATTAAAGAGACACAGTAACCGACTCCGAAGCTGACCGAGTACGGCAAGACCTCTGCGCTGAAATGAAAGCGAAATCCACCCGACACAAAAAAGAAGGCGCAGGCTGAAAGCACGAACACTGCGTTGAATATATATACACCCGCCCCGCCAAGCTTACCGATGTAATATTTTTTTGAGATCGCCTGCGCCGATATCGTGATAACCGAGGCGATCAGAAATACGGAACTGAGCATTGATCCTCCAAATTATGCCAAAACCCATATACAAGATAAGGGAGAACAAATCGGTTCTGTAGCCGAAATGTCCTCTCTTCTCTGTTTGTGAAATTTTGCTTAATTGTTTTTAGAGAAGCCGTATACCGGCGGCGCGGCATCCCTCAACGGTTTCCTTATCCCATATGCTGGACTGCACCTCGCCGATATGCGCGCACCCCATCATGAGCATGCAGAGACGCGACTGTCCTATACCGCCACCGATCGTAAGAGGAAGCTCGCCGCTAAGAAGCATTTTATGAAAAGGAAGCTCGCGCCTGTCGTTGCATCCGCGCTCATCAAGCTGGCGCGAGAGAGACTCCTCATCAACTCTGATCCCCATAGAGGAGATCTCAAAGGCTCTGTCCAGCACCTTGTTATAAAACAGAATATCTCCGTTAAGCTCCCAATCGTCATAATCCGGAGCTCTGCCGTCGTGGGGCTCACCGGAGGCAAGCTTTCCGCCGATCTGCGAGATAAGAACGGTGCCGTATTTTTTTGCTATCGCATTCTCCCTCATCTTCGGAGTAAGAGTCGGATACATCCTTTCAAGCTCGGAAGAGGTCACGCAAAACACACGGCGCTCAAGATCCACGGAAAACTCGGGGAAATCCACCTTTAGGAGATCGTTCGTATCGCAAATAACGTTAACTATGCTCTGAACCGTCTTTTCAAGATATTCGAGCGTTCTTTCCTCGCGGGTAATGACCTTTTCCCAATCCCACTGGTCAACGTAGATCGAATGAATATTATCAAGATCCTCGTCGCGTCGGATCGCGTTCATATCGGTATAAAGTCCGTTTCCTACGTAGAAATGATACTCCTTGAGCGCAAGGCGCTTCCACTTCGCGAGCGAGTGGACAACCTGACCGCAGGTGCCTACCGCCGGAATATCAAAGGTTACGGGACGCTCGTATCCGTTGAGATTATCGTTAAGACCCGATCCTTCCTCGACAAACAGAGGCGCGCTTACGCGCTTGAGATTCAGCGCGGCTGCCAGCCTTGCCTGAAAGGTCTCTTTTATGAAAGCAATCGCCTTTTGCGTTCTGTAAACGTCGGGCACTGAGCGATATCCCTCGGGTATATAAAGACTTGATGCCATACTTTTATCCTTTGAAGTTTTAGGGAGGCGTGAGCCTCCCCGTGTTTTATAAAGCCTTGCGGCTCTTTTTATTTGCGAAGCGTTACGTCGTGGTATCCGCCCTCGACGATACTCGTTGCGGAAACAAGCGTAAGCTTTGCCTTCTCCTGAAGCTCCTCGATAGAGATAGCTCCGCAGTTGCACATAGTTGACTTTACCTTATAAAGCGACTTCTCAACGTTGTCGTGAAGCGGTCCTGCGTAGGTTACGTAGGAATCAACTCCCTCCTCGAAGGAAAGCTTGGTCTTACCGCCGAGGTCGTATCTCTGCCAGTTTCTCGCTCTGTTCGAGCCCTCGCCCCAATACTCCTTAACGTACTGACCGTTGATCATAGTCTTAGGCGTGGGAGATTCGTCAAATCTTGCGAAGTATCTTCCAAGCATCATAAAATCTGCACCCATAGCAAGCGCGAGAGTCATATGGTAGTCATGAACGATGCCGCCGTCAGAGCAGATCGGAATATAAATGCCTGTTTCTTTGTAGTATTCGTCACGCGCCTCGGCAACCTCAATAACCGCGCTTGCCTGTCCGCGGCCGATACCCTTAGTCTCACGGGTTATGCATATAGAACCGCCGCCGATACCGATCTTTATAAAGTCCGCGCCTGCCTCAGCGAGGAAGCGGAAGCCGTCTCTGTCAACTATGTTACCGGCTCCGACCTTAACGGTATTTCCGTACTTTTCACGGATGAAATCAATAGTGCGCTTCTGCCATACGGTGTATCCCTCGGAGGAGTCGATACAGAGAATGTCAGCACCTGCCTCGACGAGTGCGGGAACTCTCTCTGCATAGTCGCGTGTGTTGATGCCCGCGCCCACTATATAGCTCTTGTTATTATCGAGAAGCTCGAGGGGATTCTCCTTGTGCTGTGAATAATCCTTGCGGAATACAAAATACTTGAGATTTCCGTTCTTATCGATTATGGGAAGCGAGTTAAGCTTATTGTCCCAGATTATATCGTTTGCCGTTTTAAGGGTAGTTCCCTCGGGAGCGGTCACGAGCTTTTCAAAGGGGGTCATAAACTCCGAAACCTTAACGTCGGTGCTCATTCTGGAAACTCTGTAATCTCTGCCGGTAACGATACCGAGAAGCTTTCCCGTCGCAGTTCCGTCCGCGGTAACCGCCATCGTGGAATGTCCGTTGCGCTCTGCGAGCTCAAGAACGTCTGCAAGTGTATTGTCGGGAGTGAGGTTCGAGTCGGACACAACGAAGCCTGCCTTGTAGCCCTTTACTCTTGCGACCATTGCCGCCTCATCCTCAATAGTCTGGTTACCGTAGATGAAGGATACTCCGCCCTCCTTTGCAAGCGCGATAGCCATTCTGTCATCCGAAACCGACTGCATTATAGCCGAAACCATCGGAATGTTCAGCATAAGGGGGCATTCCTCCTCGCCCTTCCTGTACTTTACAAGGGGAGTGCGAAGAGACACGTTTGCAGGTATGCAACGCTCGTCGGTATATCCGGGAACAAGCAGATATTCACTGAAGGTATGTGAGGGTTCTTTGATGTAGGTTGCCATTTTCAATTCCTCGCTTTTTGATATTTTATTATTAAATATTATTGTAACACAAAATACGCGCCGGTGTCAAGCGCAAAATATTACTATTTTTCGCAATAAAATCCTCTGCGTTTGGGTGATTATCACTCATAATCAAAGCTCGGCGCCTCGTCAAGCTGCTTGATATACTTAATCACCGGCTGATCGGATTTCTTTGAAACCGCACCGTTTCCGTAATATTGCCATATCTGATGATATGAGGTGCCGTAATACTCCGCATATTCGGTCTTGGGGAAAACGTCCTCGGTTATCTCGTCTATGACGCTCATTCCCATTATAACGTAGCCGAAGGCGGCGTAATTGCCGTCCAAAGAGCTGCGTGCGTCAGCGTTGCAGATGAAGAACTGCGAGGATGCCGAGTTCATATCGTTTGAGCGCGCCATAGATATCGTGCCCGTATAGTGCTTTATATCGTTTCCGATATATCCGTTGCTCGAAAACTCGCCCTCCACCGTTTGCTTAGAGCCTCCTGAGCCGTCAGCCTTAGGGTCGCCTCCCTGAATCATAAATCCGGTGATGATCCTGTGGAAGGTAAGTCCGTCGTAGAAACCGTCGTTCACAAGCGAGAGGAAATTCGCCACGGTCTTGGGCGCACTCGTCGCGTCCAGAAGTATAACCACCTTTCCGTAATCCTTAACGCACATTTCGACGTAGCTGACGTCCCTGCCTGTGACGTCGCGGTGAACGGCGTAATATGCCCACCCCGTGCCGAGATTTTCGCTTCCGAGACCCGAGCAAGAGCCAAGCGAAAACGCCGTGGTAGCCAAAAGAAGTATTGTTGCAATAAGCCTTCTCATATTTTCTCCATTCTGCATTCGGTTTTTTGGTACGGTTGATTCGCCCCTGCCTTAGAATCTGTATTACAGATGCGTAGTTACGAACATCTCGATCGCGCCGTATCCGGTTATTCCGCCGGATTTCGATGCCGCGTCAAGCCGTCTCAGATCGGCGAGCGATTCGGCAAGTCTCTTGGCACCGAGCTTCTTAGCCGCGCCTATATAAAGCTTCGTTTTGAAAGGGTGGAATTTCAGCATCGACTCAATATCCGCAGCTCCGCTCCCTTCATCAAGCAATAAAGCCACGGAGGCAAGATCTGCGTAGGTGCGTTCAAGCATAGCCACTATTACCGGCGGCTCTACCCTTCTCTGCTTGAGGTCGGTAAGGGCAAGATATGCGCGCTCGACGTTTTTTTCTATAACCGCGTTTGAAAGCGCAAACGCATCGCACTCCACGGTAGGAGAGGCGATAAGCTCGACGTCCGACGGCTCAAGTGCGCTCCGCCCGTTCATTTTCACGTAAGAGCTGAGCTTTATGACCTCGTTATTCAAGACCTCCATCGACCGTCCCGAGCGAAATAGCAGAGCATCAAGGGCGGCTCGCGGTGCTTCTATGCCCTCTGCCTCAAAATGTCTTTTAAGCCATGCGATGAGCTGCTGCTCACCGGATTTCGGAAACACGGATATGTCAAAGCCGCGCGAGAGACGCGAATATAGCTTTGACGGTCTTTTTGCCGTACCCGTGTCAAATCCCTCCGCCGTCGGCATAATTGCGAATATCGCGTATGGGTACTCCTCCTTCAATTCAAAGAGAGCTTCAAGAGCCGTGCGCTCCCCCTCCTTAAGTGAATCAAGTACGGCGAACTTCCACTCTATGAGCTTATATTCCCCCATCATCGGAGGGGACTTTATAGCCTCGGCAACCGAGGCAAAGTCTATGTCCGCGCCGTCATACACAACATGGTTAAAGGGCGCAAACACCTCGTCGGTTATTGCGGCATTTCGCAATTCACCGAGGTAGTATTTCTTAAGATAGTCCTCATCACCCGCAAAGATATACCATCCGGATATATTTCCGGTTTTCAGTCGATTTTTAAGCTCGGCAAGCTCCATTACCCCGCCCCCTTGCATTCTATCTTCATACGCACTCGTTTATCCGCCCCACCGATCTTCATATCGTAGAATATGTCGACCCTGCCGCCGTCTCGAGTCATATTGCATCTGATCTTTCGCGTTGTTATTACGGTATCAAAGCTGTACGCCGCGACGGTATAGAGCGAAGTGTGCGACTCACCCTCGCAGAATATCATATCACTGCTGAGTGCTCCGCGCCGCTTTACCGTTATCTTGCCGCCCGAGATAACAATATCGGAGATAACCCTATCCCCCTCCGTCACCTCGGAGTAGGTTATATTGTATTCATCCTCGCTTATGCGAAGAAAGCCATCCGCAGATACCGCGGTGCGCTCCGGCTCTCCCTCCGGAAATCCGGAGGGAGAAAGATTCTCTATCACCGAGCTTACGGTGATTTTCATTTCCTTTATAATTGCCATACCTTTACCTGCTATTGAAAAGGGCGACCGCAGATCACGTGGGTCGTCCCTTGTATATTACTTTTTGTTTTTTCGCATATTATAATCGCTATGCGGATTTACGAGCTCTCGCCAATTGAGCATCCCGTTTTCCAATGCGTAAACAAGCGCCTCGGCAGTCGCAATATTAGTTGCGAGCGGCACGTTGTGAACGTCGCAAAGGCGCAGAAGATTAGCCTCCCCGTCGTATACGGTCGCAGATGGATCGGTGCTTCTGAAGTAGAACACTGCGTCGATCTCGTTATAGGATACTCTCGCTGCTATCTGATCCGTTCCGCCCGAGCTGCCCGCGAGGAAGGTCTCTATCTCAAGTCCGGTAGCATCGGATATATATTTTCCGGTTATGTGAGTCGCGCACAGATGATGGCGGGATAAAATTCCATAATACGCAATGCAAAACTGTGCCATCAACTCTTTTTTGTTGTCATCTGCAATTATAGCTATATACATTTATCTCTCCTATTCCGTCGGTCATTATCTCACGTTCGTTATGTCTTGGTTGGTAAATATTTTACCATAAAATATTTCGTTTGTCAATCAAATTAACCCTAAATACGAGGGAATTTTTCAAAAAAACAAAAATAGGCATTGTAAATCGTGAAAATATATTGTATAATAGTTTCGTGATTTTAATATGCTCCTTCGAAAGGTTGGTTTCAAAATGAAAAAATTCAGAAAAATAGGCGTACTTACTTCAGGCGGAGATGCTCCCGGAATGAACGCGGCGGTAAGAGCCGTGACCAGAGCGGCTCTTGCAAACGGCGTTGAGGTAATGGGCATCAAGCGCGGATACTCCGGTCTCATCGACGGAGACGTTGCACCCCTCAAGGTAAGAGACGTATCCAATATTATGAACAAGGGCGGTACGGTGCTTTATTCCGACCGATGCCCCGAAATGCTCACGGACGAGGGCAAGGCAAAAGCTATTTCGACCTGCAAAAACCTTCAGATCGACGGTATCGTTGCCATAGGCGGAGACGGAACATTCCGGGGCGCCAGAGCGCTGACAGAGCTCGGCATTCCCTGCATCGGAATTCCCGGAACGATCGACAACGATATTACCTCCACCGATAACTCTATCGGCTACGACACTGCAATGAACACCGTTATCGACCTCGTCGACAAGCTTCGTGACACCTGCGAATCCCATGCAAGATGTAACGTCGTTGAGGTTATGGGGCGCGGCGCGGGAGACATTGCTCTCAATGCCGGAATCGCCACCGGAGCGACCGCTATCGTCATTCCTGAGATTCACTACAGCGATGAAGCTATATGCGAGAAGATCAAAGCAGGAAAGAAGCTAGGAAAGAGAAACTTCATCGTTCTCGTATCCGAGGGAGTAGTATCTGATTTTGCCCCCATGATCGCATCGAAAATCCAGGCGGATACAGGCGTCGAGACCAAGTTCGCTCGTCTTGCGCACGTTGTGAGAGGCGGTACCCCCTCTCTCCGCGACAGAGTGCTTGCATCCAGAATGGGCGTCGCAGCGGTTGAGCAGCTCCTGCTCGGCAACTCAAACCTCGTTATCTGCGAGCGGCACGGAGATATCGTAGCTACCGAGATCTCCTACGCTCTCACGGCGGACAAGATGAATAAATGCATCACCGTTACCGATAAGGAGCTTGCGGCGTTTACCGCTGAGCAGATCGAAGGAATGAAAGCCCTCGTTGAGGAGCGCAGATCTGATATTGCAGCTCTCTACGAGGTTGCTGAAAAAATAAATATTTGATTTCGTCGGGCTGTTTCAAATTCCGTATTTGTAACAGCCCGTTTATTTACAAGAGGTAATAATGCCAAATATAATAGAAATATCCGATCTCGGCTTGTCGGAGCTTGACGTATTCGTCAGACTGACAGGTGCCCAGCTGAGAAATCGGCTTGAGCCGGAAAAAGGAATATTTATAGCGGAAAGTCCCACTGTGATCGAGGTTGCCTTGAACGCGGGATGCACACCCGTGTCAATTCTTACCGATAAAAGGCTTCTTAACGGAGCAGTCGCGGGCCTGATCGGGAAGTGCGAAGCAAAAACGCCGGGCATGCCCGTATACACAGCGGACCGAGAGGTTCTCCGCGAGCTTACCGGCTTCGAGCTGACCCGAGGCGCCCTTTGCGCGATGCTGCGTCCGCCGCAAATGAGCGTTCCGGAGATCTGTAAGAATGCGCGAAGAGTTGCCGTGCTTGAGGGTATTGCCGATTCAACCAATATCGGAGCAATCTTCCGCTCCGCCGCGGCTCTCGGAATAGACGCAGTCCTCGTAACCCCCACCTGCTGCGATCCTCTTTGCAGAAGGGCGCTCAGGGTCAGCATGGGGACGGTTATGCAGGTTCCGTGGGCGAAAATAGGCGACACTCCCCGCGACTGGCCCGAAAAAGGACTGTCAGTTCTTAACAAGCTCGGTTTTAAAACAGCTGCCATGGCTCTGTCAGACGATTCGGTAGGAATTGACGATCCAAGACTTGCCAAAGAAGAGAAGCTTGCAATCATTCTCGGCACGGAGGGCGACGGACTGGCAAAGGAAACGATCGCGAAATGCGACTATACGGTCAGAATACCTATGTCGCACGGCGTAGACTCGCTAAACGTTGCAGCGGCTTCTGCCGTTGCATTCTGGCAACTCACAAGATAAACGTCTTATAGTCCTCGTAATTCTTTTTGAGAAGATTCGGTGTATCAAGACCGTAGGGGCACCTTTCCTTGCACCGACCGCAGTTTATACAGTCCTCTATCTTCTTCATTTTCTCCTGCTGATCGGGAGTGACACTGATTGCAACGGGCGCACGGCGGAGCATGAGAGACATTCTCGCGCAGTTATTTATCTCAATTCCGACCGGGCACGGCATACAGTAGCCGCATCCGCGACAGAAATCACCGGAAAGCTCCTCGCGCTCCTTCTTTATGTAATTTATCCTTTGCTCGTCAAGCACCGGCGGATCGTCGTTATACGACAGGAACTCCTCGAGCTCACTCATTCTCTGGATACCCCATATTGGAGCTACCGGATACTCGGCGAGGTAGGCGTACGCAACGTCGGATCTGGTTATAAGTCCGCCCGCAAGAGCCTTCATACAGATAAAGCCGACGTCCCTTTCTTCGCAAAGCCTGACAAGCTCCTCCTCCTTCTCGGTCGCAAGATATGAGAAGGGGAATTGGAGTGTTTCGTAAAGATCGGATTCGACCGCCTCACGTGCTACGGTCAACCTGTGATTCGATATTCCGATATGGCGTATCATTCCCTGCCTTTTAGCCTCAAGCATCGCTTCGTATAGCCCTGTTCCATCACCGGGACGGGGACAGAATGCGGGGTTATGGAATTGATATATATCGATATAATCGGTGCGCATCAGCTTAAGGCTCGTCTCGAGCTCTCGCCAGAAGCCGTCAGTCTCGGTACGCATAGTCTTTGAGGATATAATTATGTTTTTTCTGACGTCCGAGAGTGCCTCTCCTATTTTTTCTTCACTATCAGTGTAAAATCTTGCGGTATCGAAGTAGTTGATTCCTCCCTCGTACGCGCGGCGAAGTATCTTCACCGCCTCATCCATCCCTACCCTCTGAACGGGCAGAGCTCCAAATCCGTTTTTAGAAACCTTAAGTCCGGTTCTGCCAAGACGAATATAATCCACTTTAGTTCTCCTTTGCATCTGATCTTGTAATTACATTTTAACACACATTTTCTAAATTGCCAAGGCGTTTTCATAAAATGTTGATTTTTTATTACAAGGGAAATGTAATTATTTGTTACTTTCGAAGAAAGGATATAAACGCTATGAAAAATCGACGTAAAATACCTCTTTTTTTATTTTAACTATTGACTTTTCTTTTATATGTGTGATATAATATATCGAATATATAAAGGAAGGTATGCTGAGTATGAAAACTGTTTTTAGAAATGCATTGACGTATGAAAACGGCGTAATCAAAAAGCGTGATATGCTTTTTGACGGCGTTAACCTTTCCGTTTTTCAGGGAGAAATATTCCCTGCAGACGCTACCGTTATTGATAATACCGTTATTTTTCCCGGTTTTTGTGATGTACACGTACATTTCAGAGAGCCGGGTTTTTCTTATAAGGAAACCGTTAGGACGGGATCTATGTCCGCGGCGCGAGGAGGATTTACCGCGGCACTTACAATGCCAAATCTGAATCCGGCGCCGGATTCTGTTGAAAACCTTGCAAAGCAGCTTGAGATAATTGAGCGCGATGCACAGATCGCCGTATTCCCTTACGGAACGATAACCGTAGGCGAAGGAGGAGAAACCCTTGCAGATCTTGAGGGTATGGCGGATAAGGTCATCGGCTTCTCCGACGACGGCAGGGGCGTACAGTCCGCCGAGATGATGGAGGAGGCTATGCGGCGCGCAAGGTCGCTTGGAAAAATGATAGTCGCGCATTGCGAGGACAACTCGCTTCTTTTCGGCGGATATATCCACGACGGCGAGTACGCGGCAGCAAACGGTCACAAGGGTATATGCTCGGCAAGCGAATACAAGCCGATCAAGCGAGATATCGAGCTTATAAAGAAAACCGGTGTAAGCTATCACGTATGCCACGTATCGGCAAAGGAAAGCGTAGAGGCGATACGCGAGGCAAAGAAGGCGGGCGTTGATATTACCTGCGAGACAGGTCCGCACTATCTCACGATGAACGATATGATGATAGGTGAGGACGGACGCTTCAAGATGAATCCGCCGATAAGATCCGAGGCGGACAGGCTTGCGCTAATAGATGGAATTCTCGACGGAACGGTGGATATGATCGCAACCGACCATGCACCGCACTCCGATGAGGAAAAATCCAAAGGACTTGCCGGAAGCCTTATGGGAGTCGTAGGACTTGAGACCGCGTTTGCGGTTCTGTATACCGACCTCGTGGAAAAGGGAGTTATTTCCCTCGGTATGCTCGGAAAGCTTTTGTCTGACAACCCGCGCCGCCGATTCGGAATACAGTCGGATCCCGGCTTCACGGTGTTTGACGTCGGCGAGGAATACGAGATAGACCCGAATGAGTTTGCCTCACTCGGCAGAGCGACCCCGTTCAAGGGAAAGCGAGTCAAGGGAAGATGCCTTCTAACCGTTTACAACGGCAAGGCTGTTTACGTTGATAAAAAAATTAAAATATAAAGAGATCACGAAAGGGACAAGAAAATGGCAAAGAGAACAGACATCAAGCGCGTTATGATAATAGGCTCCGGACCTATCATCATCGGCCAGGCGGCAGAATTTGATTATGCGGGCACACAGGCCTGCCTCGCTCTCAAGGA
>JAZRUS010000019.1:0-12142 GCA_045652665.1 Eubacteriales bacterium
GGATCTCTTATTATATTTGTTGAATCCAGTCTTCCTCCCATTCCCGCTTCAAGAACTACGATCTCGCAGCCCGTCTCAAAGAAGTACTGGAATGCAATAGCAGTGATAAGCTCAAATTCGGTCGGCTTGTCCGACATAGCATCCGCAATCGGACGTATGCGGCTTGTCACGTCCGCGAGCACTTCGTTGTCAATATTCCGTCCTCCGACACGCATCCGCTCATTGAACTCCTTGATGTAAGGAGAGGTGTAAAGTCCCGTTTTGTAGCCCGAAGCGCGAAGCACTGACTCCAGCATTGAGCAGAAGGAGCCCTTGCCGTTCGTGCCCGCTACGTGCACGAATTTCAGCTTTCTCTCAGGGTGTCCGAGTCTCTCGCACAGCTCACCGATCCTTTCAAGACCGGGCTTGCAAAACGTCCAGTTGACCCCGTGTATATATTCAAGAGCTTGTTCGTAATTCATCTGGATTTTCTCCTGTGGGGATTTTTATTTGTATACACTTTTTTTAATGACTCTGCAGATCTTTATGATGGACGGAATCATAACCAACGAGACCGGAATAAGAATTGCGTATTCTGCAAGCCTGTAGATAAACCAACCCCAATAGGTTTTTGAGCCGTAGAGCATGCTGACCCATAAAGTGTTGATAAAAAGTCCTAAGAGTACACTGTTTATGAGGACCGGCGGAAGGATGTTCTTAAATATACCGATTCGATGCTTTTTATAGAGAAACAGCCCGTAGGATAGCCCCATCAGAAATGCGCACACAGTAAATCCGGGATGATAGGGCCCGATAGGGAAAAGTATGGCTCCAATCAAATCGGCAACCGCGTAGACCGCCCCGGAAGCGATGGGTCCGAAAAGATAAGCCGCAGTGACGATAGGCACGAAGCTAAAGCCGATTTTTACACCCATGGTGTTAATTGAAAGGAATCGGTTGAGTACGATTTCCAAGGCAACAAGCAACGATAGCATGACAAGTTGCTTTGTCTTAGTGTAAACAGCGTGTTTTTTCATGAAAATACCCCCAAAATACAGATTTACATCTTCCGTACCATGGGGGCGTCATAATATACGAGCTTCCTACGGTAACAGTGGGATGCGAAGGACACACCGCAGAGACCGAAGCCGATCTCTTTCGTTCGGGTGACAACTCCCCGTCCACCCGACACTGTACGCATATCCCTCTACTCTGTTATGTATAGAACCATTCTATCACAAATCAACGTGGATTGCAATACCTTAATTGAAAGTTAGTAAAAAAAGAGATACCCCCTCGTGGCAGTCTTGAAATTTTTTCAAATTTCGCACGCCTGCTTCAAGGGGAGTATATTTTTTTCATATTAATCCTTCATTCTGTCGCCACTTGGCGACCGCACAAATTTATAATGAATTTTTGTCTTCGCTCTGCGACGATTTGGACTAAGGCTCCAAATCGCAAAAATTCGATGGCGTGATTAACCTCTGCTTTGATTAGATATCGGTTATTTCACGCTGTCTCACTCAGTCTATTGCGCTTAAATGTTTCCGATCAGTCGAAGAACTTATGGAAGGTCGGCCATGAAAGCGCTGCGTAGAAGCGGTGTCCCTCCGGGCCTTCTATCCATGCAAGTCTATCCTCTGCGTCTGCCGCGCGGAAATACTCTCTTGCAAGCTCAACGCTTGCCGCGACGCCGTCGTGCGGGAAGATCCTGTCCGTAAGTCCGGAGACTACTACGAGACCGCGCGGAGCAATAAGACCGCATAGGTCGCCCATATCGAAGTAATTTGCGATATTCGGTATGTAATTACAGCTGCAATGCATCATAGCTCCGATGGAATCCTTGTAGGTGCAAAGCGCGCAGGAGGGCATAGCTACCTTTATTCTCTCATCCATTGCCGCCGCGTATATCGTAGCGGTTCCGCCACCGGAATTGCCCATGCATGCGATCTTGTCTGCGTCAACTACGTCAAAGTTCTTAGTCACAACGTCAATAGCGCGGCTTATGTCAAAAACTCTCTCTGCAATAATCGTTCTTCCGTAGAGGATAGCCGACATCGCGTGAGAGATGCAGGCGGGGCCCTTCTCGGTTCCTCCGCACTCACCGAAGCCGCGCTGTTCTATGGCAAGCGCGCAGTAACCCTCGTTAACTATCTGAACGGCAAAATTTCTGTCGCCGCCGGCAATGCTTTCCTCGTCTCCGGGGAACTTAGGTCTTCCAAGCGAGATGTGCGCGCCCTTGGAGTGCCCCTGCAGGCAGATTACAAGCGGGATCTTCTTTGCATCGGACTTCGGAACCCAGAGATGGCATGGGACGAAATAGTCGTTCTCACTCTGGAAAACTATGCGGTAGTCGGTATAGGTTTCATACTCGGTTTCCGACTCGATTTTGAAAAGGTCGTCGTCAGCCTTGCGTATCTTATCGAAGCCTGTAAGCTCGTATAATTTAGCACGTGCGGTGTCCTGCCACTCTTTTATCGGGGTGGGTTCTTTCCGTCTCAGAGAGGGGGAGATTGCGTTGAGATCTCTGTTGTGAACGTAAAGCGAAAGCATATTCATATCTGGCTCCATTCTGTCGTTCTTAACTACTAAAAAAATTAATATTAATTTGTTTTGCCTAGGGCGTTTTTCTCATTCTTCAAGCGATGCAAGGTAGCGTACGGCATCCATGGCATCTCGCGCATATTTGTCTGCGCCGATCTTTTTTGCGTATTCAGCGGTCAGCACCGCGCCGCCCACGATGATCCTTACACCGGGAGCTTTCTCTCGGAGAAGCCCTGCGGTTCTTTCCATGGCAGGCAGCGTTGTGGTCATAAGAGCACTCAGTCCCACGAATGCGGCGTTTTCGCGTATTGCAGCTTCCACAACCGCATCAGCCTTCACGTCTCTGCCCAGGTCTACGACACGGTAGCCGTAATTTTCAAGTATGAGTTTAACGATGTTTTTGCCTATATCGTGTATGTCACCCTCGACCGTAGCAATCACAAAGGGCCCTTTCGCACCGCTGTCACCGCGGCTTGCTGCCTTGATGACCTCGAAAGCCGCCTTTGCCGCCTCAGCGCTCATAAGCAGCTGGGGTAGGAAGATCCGTTTCTCCTCATATCCTGCGCCGACCTTGTCAAGGGAGGGGATGATGCTCCCGTTTACGATAGAGAGAGCAGAGTCGCGCTTAACGTACTCCTGCGCAATCTCTCTCGCCCTGTCGGCAAGTCCACGCTCAATAGCTTCGGGAAGGGTGTTGCAGGGGATGCGAGCGTCGGCAGCTTCGGCGGTGGCTATTGATGCCGTCTCAAGGCTTGGGGCGTGTGAAATAAAATCAAGACAGCTCTCGTCAAGTCCACACAGAGCGCGATAAGCGTAATAAACCTTCATCATCTCTGCCGAGTAGGGGTTCATAATTGCCGCCGAGAGTCCGTTTTGAAGTGCCATTGCAAAGAACGTACCGTTCACCGCGTCTCTTGCCGGCAGTCCGTAGGATACGTTGGATATTCCGAGCGAGGTGTGCGCGCAAAGCTTCTCCCTTATCTTCTTTAAGGTTGAAAGGGTTACCCGTGCGGCGTTATTCCCCGTGCTTACCGTAAGCGCAAGCGGGTCGAAAATTATATTCTTTTTGTCAATACCGTATTTTTCTGCGGTGCAAAGGATTCTCTCGGCTATTGCGACTCTGTCCTCGGCAGTATCGGGAATTCCGCCTTCATCAAGCGTAAGTGCTATGATCACGCCGCCGTACTTTTTAGCCAGCGGGAATACCTGCGCCATGCTCTCTGCCTTACCGTTCACGGAGTTTATAAGCGGCTTTCCGTTATACCTGCGGAGTGCCGATTCCATTGCAATCGGGTTAGCCGTGTCAATTTGCAGGGGTATATCAAGTATTGTTTGTATCTCAGTCACCGCGCGCGTCAGCATTGAGGGCTCGTCAATCTCAGGTAAACCAACGTTTACATCTAGTATATGCACGCCCGCTTCCTGCTGTCTGGTCGCCTCGTTTAGGATGTAGTTTATGTCGCCGGAGCGAAGCGCCTCCTTGAACTTCTTTTTTCCTGTTGGGTTGATACGCTCTCCGATCAGCACCGGCGAATCTCCGAATTCAACCGTATGGGTGTAGGAGGATACCGAGGTTATGTTTTTCTTCTCTATCGGCTTCGGCGGAATTTTCTTCACCGCTTCCGTGAGTGCTTTTATGTATTCGGGCGTTGTGCCGCAACAGCCGCCGACGGCTCTTACACCGCATCTTACAAGCTCGGAGAGCTCTTTTGCGAACTCTGCGGCAGACACGTCAAATACCGTCCTTCCGTTCTCCTCTCGCGGAAGTCCCGCATTTGGCTTAAGCACCACCGGAACGGATGCTCGCTTAAGCATTCTCTCGATAACGGGGCGAAGCTTATCCGGACCGAGGGAGCAGTTTGCTCCGACGGCATCCGCGCCCATTCCCTCTATAAGGTCTATCATTGTCTCCGGACTCGCACCGGTCATAAGTCTGCCGTCCTCACCGTATGCGTTCGTCACGATGACGGGAAGGCTTGAATTTTCCTTGGCGGCTAGCAGCGCCGCCTTGGTCTCGTAGCTGTCGTTCATCGTCTCTATCAATATGAGATCGACTCCGGCACTGACACCCAGCCTCACCGTATTTGCAAATATGGCTACGGCATCTTCAAAATCAAGGTCACCGTACGGCTTAAGCAGTTTGCCCGTCGGACCTACGTCAAGAGCCACGAACTTCCTTTGCTCAGCTGTTGACTCTGCCGCTGCGCGGCGCGCGTTTGCCACTGCTGCATCTATTATTTCTTTAAGCTCACATTCGCAAAACTTTAGTGTGTTTGCGCCGAAGGTGTTGGTTGCGACGACGTTTGCGCCCGCATTAAAGTATTCTCTGTGTATTTCGGTTATCTTGTCGGGGTGGGAAAGATTCCACAGCTCCGGATATTCTCCCGGTCGGAGCCCCTTCTCTTGTAAGAGCGTTCCCATACCGCCGTCAAGACATACGGTGTTATTTTTCAAAAAATCAGAAAAGCTCATTCTTCTATTCCTATTATTGCAGTTATTGATTTTGACGGAGACAAAAGAAGGCTCGCGTTCAAAAAAAGTCCTATGCGCCGCGGAGTATCAAGAAGCGTTATTATATCCCGCTGATGCTCTAGGGGCAGGTCTCCGTACCCCGGACTGAATCTTTGACGCAGGCGGTATCCCTCATTCTTAAGCTCTGCCTCGAAGGCGTCCGCCACAGCCTCTATACGCTCGGTGCCCAGCGCGTTGATTATCAGCGCGCGAGAGGGCGTTGAGTGCGAATGCTTTCTTATAAGTCTGTCAATTCCGATACCTGCCGTAGCCGCGAGAATAATCGCGCGGCGGCATCCCGAAAGGTTCTTTGCAAGCGAGTGCGACTTTATTTTAAAGTGACCGAAATCGCACGTGTCTCGGTCTGTTTCGATCTCGCACTCGACGTAGGCGATCCGCCCCTCGATCGCGCCACTCGCCTCAAGGATGCAGTCCTCGATCAGCAGGTCAAGCTCAGCCGTGCTTGCCCTTGCGCCTGCGTACCGAAGGATCTCGCGTCGTGAGATCTCGCACGGTAGGGGTGTTTTTGTGATTACTGTGTTCATTTTCCGAGTATGTCCGAAAGGTTCGACTGTATTTTTGCCGCTACGTCCGGCTTGTTCATCGAATAAACGTGTACGTTCGTTATACCGTTTGCGTAAAGGTCTATTATCTGGTCGGTAGCGTAGGCTATGCCCGCTTGCTTCATAGCGAGGGGATCACGACCGAATTTATCTACAAGGCTCACGAATCTTCTCGGCATAAAAGACCCCGAAAGCTTTATCGCGCGCTCTATCTGATTTGCGTTTGTGATCGGCATGATGCCGGGTATCACGGGAACGGTTATACCGGCTTCCCGTATCTTGTATAAGAAATTGTAGAGCAGGTTGTTATCAAAGAACATCTGCGTGGTGAGAAAATCGCATCCCGCGTCTACCTTTTCACGCAGCCTTTTTATATCCTCGCGCTGATTTTCACTCTCAGGGTGAACCTCGGGGTAGCAGGCGCCGCCGATACAAAGCTCGGGGTCCGCCGCGCGAAGCTCGCGCACAAGATCAATTGCATGGGAATAATCCCAGCCCGACCTGTCCTCTCGAATCATAGCTTCTGGGATATCCCCCCTCAGTGCCATAACGTTTGTGATTCCGTGCGCCTTGATCTCGTCGATCTTTTTTCTGACAGTTTCTCTGGTTGAGGAAACGCAGGTCAGATGTGCAAGGGTTGGAACGCCGTAGCGCTCCTTTATATTTTTCGCTATCTCAAGAGTGTAGCGGCTCGTACCGCCGCCCGCGCCGTAGGTAACGCTTACAAACGACGGCTTGAGTGCGCCGATCGCCTCGGTAGCCTCTTTAACGCTTTCAAATACCGTCTCGGTCTTTGGGGGAAACACCTCAAAGGACAGCGAAAGACCGTCTCTTTTCAGGAGAGTTGATATTTTCATAGGCAACCATATTCCTTCCGTGAGCATTCTTTTCTACTTTACTTATTATACTACCGCGGTAAAATAAAATCAATAGCGGATACTAACAAATTTTTAAATAAATGCTTGCTGTGTTGAAAATCGGACAGAAAATGTGATAAAATATTATATGAGTGAAACGGCAATCATGCCGAGAGAGGGGGATAAAATGGAAAATACCTATATTGCGATAGATTTGAAGTCCTTTTATGCCTCCGTCGAGTGTGTGGAGCGAGGACTCGATCCAATGAATACCAACCTCGCGGTAGCCGACAGCGAAAGAACCGAGAAAACGATATGCCTCGCCGTCTCTCCGTCACTCAAAAAATACGGAATTCCGGGCAGACCGCGCCTTTTCGAGGTAAATGAAAAGATCAGAGAGGAAAACGCAAAGAGAAGATCGAAGGCGCCGCGCGGCAGACTTGTCGGCAGCTCGTATTTTGCCTCCGAGCTTAACGGCAACCCCGCGCTTGAGGTCGATTATATAGCCGCAACGCCCAGAATGGCACTGTATATGGAATACAGCACGCGGATATACGGAATTTATCTCAGACACGTGGCGCCGGAGGATATCCACGTCTATTCTATAGATGAGGTGTTCATAGATGCAACGCCGTATCTTTCACGGCTTGGTATGCGCGGCAGAGAGTTTGCGCGTCGGATCATCTCCGAGATACTCTCGGAAACAGGTATTACGGCAACCGCCGGTATAGGAACTAATCTTTATCTCTGTAAGGTGGCAATGGATATCGTTGCCAAGCATACCGAGCCCGACAGCGACGGCGTAAGGATCGCCGAGCTTGACGAGCACAGCTACCGCGAGCTGCTCTGGTCTCACCGCCCGATCACGGATTTCTGGCGCGTAGGCAGAGGTTATGCGCGCACGCTGGAGGCTCATGGAATATTCACGATGGGAGACGTTGCGCTTTGCTCGCTCGGCGGTGAGCGCGAATTTCATAACGAAATGCTTCTATATAAGCTTTTCGGAGTCAATGCCGAGCTCCTTATCGACCATGCGTGGGGATATGAGCCCTGCCGTATGAGCGACATCAAGGCTTATCGCCCGGAGGCAAAGAGTATCGGCTCGGGGCAGGTGCTTCATTGCCCCTATCCGTATGAGAAGGCTGAGCTTATAGTGCGCGAGATGGCGGATCTTTTGGCGCTTGACCTGCTCTCGCGCGGACTGGTTACGGATCAGCTGGTGCTTACCGTGGGATACGATATAGAAAATCTTAAAGCAGATAATAAAAGCAACTACAACGGTGAGATAACCGTGGATTACTACGGAAGGCGTGTGCCGAAGCACGCGCACGGCACGGAGTCGCTCTCCCGTCATACCTCGTCCGCCAGACTTATAACCGAGGCGGCGTGCAGCCTTTTCGCGCGGATCGCGAACAGAGACTTGCTTGTGCGCCGTATAAATATCTCGGCAAACCGTGTTATAAGCGAGGCAGAGGCCGACGCCGCGCCCCGCACTGAGCAGCTTACCGTCTTTGATAACGGAGAGGAGACCGAGCGCCGCCGCGCAAAAGAGGATGCAGAGCTTAATAAGGAGCGAAAAAAGCAAACGGCTATACTTGGTATAAAGAAGCGGTTTGGAAAGAATGCCATTATGAAGGGAATGAACCTTGAGGAGGGCGCAACCGCAAAGGATCGCAATTCTCAGATAGGAGGGCATAAAGCGTAAATGGAAGAGAAGTACAGACGTATAATTGACCTAGAGCGTCCCGCGTCCGAGAGATATGCTAAGATGCCGATATCGGCGCGCGCCGCGCAGTTTGCCCCCTTTGCCGCACTCACGGGATATGAGGAGTGTATAAACGAGGAGGGCAGAATTACCGAGGCACGGCAGGAGCTGTCTGAGGACGCAAAGAGTTTAATTGATGCGAAGCTTCGCGCTGTAGCGGAGCGTATTGAGACTTTTCCGGAGGTGTCGGTTACCTATTTTGTCGCGGATGGGCGCAAATCCGGCGGAAGCTACGTCACAGTGACCGGTGCGGCGGAAAGAATGGATGCCGCGCGGCGCACGGTTCTGATGAAGGGCGGCATCAGTATTCCTATCGACGATATATTTGATATAGATGAGGGCAATAGTTTAAGTACGTAGCCGTAAGAGTTGAGTAAAAACAGCGGTATATAAAATTCTAATATTATTTGTCGAATAAAGTTGAAAATGTCAAGTAAAGTATTGACATCTTTTCACACATGTATTATAATTTTATCATATGTAATAAAGGAGACTTGTAATGTTTGATTTCATTCCAACAGAATATTTTTTACTCGCGTTCGGACTTATCCTGCTCATTAAGGGCGGCGATTGGTTCGTTGACGCGGCATCCGCAATCGCAAAGCGATTCAGGCTTCCCGAGCTTCTGATAGGCGCGACCGTCGTGTCTATAGGTACATCGCTTCCGGAGGTCATGACCTCTGCTATGGGCGCGGTGAGCGGATCGGGAGAGATTGCCTACGGTAACGCGATTGGTTCTATCATATGTAACACCGCGCTTATCGCGGCTATCACGATCGCCATCAAGCCCGGAAAGGCAGATAAAAAAACGCTTGTATTTCCCGTTGCGGCATTCTTCGTTGCGGCGGCTTTCTACGCTGTTAGCGCGTATGCGATCGGCGGATTCCCCAAATGGAGCGGCATAATCCTTCTCGTAGGCTTCGCTGTATATATGGTAATCAACGTCCTTAATATGAAGAAAAATCCCGTGCCCGCAGATGGCGCTCCCGACCTCGAGGCAGAGATCGACGTGGCATCCGAGAGTAAGGCAGGCTTCGTTAAGGATATAGTAATGCTTATCCTCGGTGCGGCGGTTATCGCAGTCGGCGCGTATCTTCTCGTAGAAAGCGCGACAGATATCGCGGTACAGCTCGGTGTTCCCGAGTCGGTAATCGGACTTACAGTCGTTGCTATCGGCACCTCGCTTCCCGAGTTTGTAACAGCTATTACCTCTCTCATTAAGGGGCACGGTTCTCTCTCCCTCGGAAACATCATCGGCGCGAATATATTTAACCTCGTTCTCGTTTCGGGTGTTGCAATTTCTATAAATCCCTTCGACGTTCCCGTCAATTCGCTTCTTTTCGGACAGAACGCGTCCTTCGTGCTCGATATTCCCGTAATGTTTGCCGTTATGGCGATAATGACGCTTCCTGCGCTCTTTATCGGTCGGCTTAGGCGCTGGCAGGGCATATCCCTGCTTGCAATATACGCGGCATTTATGGTAATGCAGTTCGTTTTTGTAAAAGCGGTTTAAGTCTTGCTGTTTTGAATTGACTTTAAATTCCCATTGCATTACTATAGTTTTTTGTTAAAATGAGATTTTGGGAAAGCTATTAGTCCTCGTCGGTTTAATAGCAGAGGACAGGATTTTATGGAAATAATAGATTCACACGCACATATATACCCCGAAAAGATCGCGGCAAAGGCCACCGACACAATCGGAATCTTCTACGATATAAAAATGCAGATGCCGGCGGGCACTCCCGACCGTCTGATCGAGGACGGAAAAAGGGCGGGGATAAGCCGTTATGTCGTTCATTCGGTTGCAACCACCGCGCATCAGGTTCGTTCTATCAACGATTTTATAAAGCGCGAGGTCGACGCGCACCCCGAATTCATCGGATTTATCACCCTCCACCAGGATCTGACGGAGGAAGAGGTCGTAGCCGAGGTGGAATGGGCTCTCTCCGCGGGAATGCACGGAATAAAGCTTCACCCGGATTTCCAGAAGTTTAATATTGACGACCCCATAGCCGAGAAGTTCTACCGCGCCGCGGCGGGAAAACTGCCGATCCTCCTACATATGGGTGACGACAGATATGAATATTCAAAGCCGAGCCGTCTTGTGAACATGGCAAAAAAATACCCCGACACGACCTTTATAGCGGCGCATTTTGGCGGCTACAGATGCTGGGACGATTCACCGCTCTATCTGGGGCTCGATAATATATATTTCGATACCTGCTCGTCGCTTCCGTTCATAAGCCCCGAGCGCGCGAAGGAGCTTATCGAGATGTTCGGCGCGGACAGATTCTTCTTTGCAACCGACTTCCCGATGTGGGATGCCGTGGGAGAGCTTGAAAGGTTCAATAAAATACCTCTCACCGAGTCCGAGAGGGAAATGATATTTTCCGGAAATATAAAAAGACTCCTAAATTTAAAATAAAGCCTGAGTTGTCCAATAGACTTTCTGTTTGCGTAAAACTCCCCCGTGTGAAATAAAACTCACACGGGGGCTGCCTTTTTTATATATAATACGAATTTTGTAGGAAGTACAAAAAGACGAGCACCGAAGTGCTCGTCTTTTTTACCTTGATTCGCCGGAATTGGCAAATCTTTTTAATATTAGTTCTTAAGTGCTGCCTGAGGCATGCGCCATAACTTGTTTTTATACGGACTAATTGCGGCGCATGCTCATTTTCGCAAAATGGAGCCTAGTCCATTTTGTTGCCTTCGGCAATGCCGAAAATGTTTTGGCTTAGTTCTTAAGTGCTGCCTGTGCGGCTGCGAGTCTTGCGATCGGAACTCTGAAGGGCGAGCAGGAAACGTAGGAAAGACCGATCTTGTGGCAGAACTCAACGGAGGAGGGATCGCCGCCGTGCTCACCGCAGATACCGATGTGCATATCGTTGCCGCGAACACCCTTTCCAAGGGAAACAGCCATTTCCATAAGCTTGCCGACACCGTTCTGGTCGAGCTTAGCGAAGGGATCGTTCTCGAAGATCTTTCTGTCGTAGTAAGCGTCGAGGAACTTACCTGCATCGTCACGGCTGAAGCCGTAGGTCATCTGAGTAAGGTCGTTAGTACCGAAGCAGAAGAACTCAGCTTCCTTAGCGATCTCGTCAGCGGTGATGCATGCTCTGGGGATCTCAACCATCGTACCAACCTCATACTTGAGGGATACGCCTGCTGCTGCGATCTCTGCATCAGCGGTTGCAACTACGATATCCTTAACGTACTTAAGCTCCTTGATCTCTCCGACAAGGGGAATCATGATCTCGGGAACTACGTTCCAGTCAGCGTGTGACTTCTGAACGTTGATAGCCGCGCGGATAACTGCCTTGGTCTGCATAGCTGCGATTTCGGGGTAGGTAACCGAGAGACGGCATCCTCTGTGACCCATCATGGGGTTAGCCTCGTGAAGAGCCTCAATGATAGACTTGATCTGTGCTACAGACTTGCCCTGAGCCTTTGCGAGAGCCTCGATGTCAGCTTCCTCGGTGGGAACGAACTCGTGGAGCGGGGGATCAAGGAATCTGATAGTAACGGGGTTGCCTTCAAGAGCTACGTAAAGCTTCTCGAAGTCGCTCTGCTGCATAGGAAGAATCTTCTCAAGTGCAGCTTCTCTTGCCTCTACGCTGTCAGCGCAGATCATCTCACGGAATGCATCAATTCTGCCTTCCTCGAAGAACATGTGCTCAGTACGGCAAAGACCGATACCCTCAGCGCCAAGCTCACGAGCCTTAGCAGCATCCTTAGGAGTATCCGCGTTGGTACGTACGCCAAGCTTTCTGTACTTGTCAGCCCAAGCCATGATTCTGCCGAAGTCGCCGCCGATGGTAGCGTCAACGGTAGGAATAGCTTCGCCGTAGATGTTATCGGTAGAACCGTCGATGGAGATGATGTCACCTTCAACGTAGGTCTTACCGCCGAGAGTAAACTTC
>JAZRUS010000020.1:0-20153 GCA_045652665.1 Eubacteriales bacterium
TACTTCTTGAGTATTTCTTTTCTTTCAAAGTGTTATTAACGAGATTCCTCTGCACTTTTCAGTGCTTAAAAGAAATTTCTTGTTGTTCAATTTTCAATGATCAAGTGCCACCGCTTCTTGCGGTCAGCTTGTCTATTATACTACATCCTTTTTTAATTGTCAAGTGCTTTTTGCGAATTTTTTTAGTTTTTTTTGAACTGTCGATTTTAATATTATCATACGCAGATTTTCTACATATTATTATATATAGTCGAATAACAGCGAAACATAATGTGCTGCGTTTTTGATTTATATATTGACAAAGGCGCTTACGCTGTGTTATACTCATTACACATACAAGGATACGACTTGGCGAGCCATTCTCGCGAAAATAACGGTCGGCATCCTGAGGAAAGGACGGTATATGTATGACTTTATGGGATGAACTCTATTTTGAGGCAACCTTGCACGGAACAAAATCCGAGCTCAAGAAATTCGTTAATTTCCTTAGATCGGGCGAGTTGGACGATTTCTTTGAGGTTACATCGGACTATATAATTTACGACGACAATTACGCATCGGCAGCAGATACCGAGGAGACGGAAATAATATTTACAAACGACGATTACGGAGTCGAAATAGAGGAATTCGATACCGACGAATTTCTCGAAATATTCTGCAAAGCGGCAAAGAACCTTGATATATACGGAACGCTTTACGACGCAGACGACAGCGAATTTCACTTTACAAGTGCAAAAGGCGATTCCTATTACGTCAATTCTCGCAAGGCAGTCAGATTCAACGACGAACTCGACGAGGTCGCAAGAGACGAGGAAGCCGAAGAATAAACGACATGTATTAACAATTAAGGAATCAATTATTTACAAAAACCGGCCGGTTCTCCATGAGATCACCGTCCGGTTTTTTCAGTCCGCGCCGCAGCCGTGTCGCATTAAACGCATTTAACCTCGACCTTTTCGCACCGATTCGTATTTTTTCGACTTTCTTGACAAAATGCCCGTTTTGTGATAAAATCTTAGAGAAGATACTTCGCAAACGGAGGCAAACATGGTTAAAATGTCGATTAAATGGGGATATATCTTTATAGGGCTTTTGCTTTTGGGAGTCGGAATATGCTTTATCTGCTTCAATAACGCGCTAACAACCCTCGCTATAACGATCGGAATAATGCTTGCGGCGTTTGGCGTAGTAATGGGCGCGTTGACGATCGCAGATAAAAACCGCGGTTTTTACTTCGCGGTGAAAATCACTTTCTCGATCATTTGCCTTATCAGCGGAATCGTTACGGCTATATTCAACGCCGAAACGGTTGATGTTCTTACCTCGATCTTCTGTATGTTGCTGATCGTAGACGGCTCCTTCAAGCTAAACACGGCGGTGATGTCCAAGAGATACTCCGTCAGCGGCTGGTGGATAATGCTCACGTTTTCGGTTCTTATAATTATATCTGCATTCGCGCTTGCAAGGTATACGCCACAGGAGGCGTCCACGTCTGCCATTATCCTCGGCATAATAATTATACTTGATGCGATTGCAAACGTATTCTCGACTGTTTGGGTCGCTAAATACGAGAGCGCGGAAAAAGCCGAGATGTATTACGAGATTCATAAGGATATGGATGCTGCGGATAAATAAACCTCCGCGCTCAACCCATTATAAGAAACGGGGCATAGACGTCTGAATGCGGTGTCTATGCCCTGTTTTTGATCACTTAATACATACTGTTTTTCGACATATATTCGTAGAGCTGCTCGCCGTGATTCTGTTCTTCCTTCTGAATATGATTCAGAGTGTCTCTCAGAGTCGGGCTTGTGAATTCAAAGATGGTCGTATCATAAAGAGAGGACACGTGCTTTTCCATTGCAAGAGCATCCTTACAAAGGAACGCATCACGCTTCTTTTCCTCTATGGAACAGGAGGACATTTCGCATTTCAAGGCAGATGATGCCGCGCTTGGAGCGGCGCCCGTTGAGACCTCCTCGCCGGACATGATACGGGATATGGTGGAAAGATGGCTCTCCTCCGTGCTTTTGATGTTGGTAAAAAGAGATTTGAGGCAAGGATCATGGGCATCGTTTGCATATTTCTCGTATTTTTCTATGCAAAGCTGCTCCTGTGACTTCAAATCCGAAAGCAAGCTGCTTTCCTTCTGTGTCAGTGTCATTTTTATACTCCTTTCAAGAAATGTATTCTAAGTTTTACCGTTTATTCTAGATTTATACATTAAAATAAATGAGGAATTAACACAACCGGTTTATAATTTTTTTAAAATATCTTTATTTTTTTCTTTATATGTGTTATAATATTATAATCTCATACTATACGCGAAAGGCAGTTACCATGGCAAAAAAGAAAAAATGCTGTGATGAAAAAATAAAAGAAAGGCTCGGAAAGGTCGGCGGTCAAGCCGTGCTTGAGGGCGTTATGATGAAGGCGGGCGACCGTACCGTCACCTCGTGCAGAAAAGAGGACGGATCGGTATACGTGCACGACGGAAGCTTTGTTTCCGTCAGAAAAAAGCACAAGATACTGAATATTCCGATACTTCGCGGAGTCATCAATTTCGTTGAAATGATGATGCTGAGCTTTAAGACTCTGAGCGTTTCTGCCGAAGCGCTTGATCTTGACAGCGAGGGGGACAAGAAGAAAAAGGCAGAGGGCAAAAAGACCACCACTGATATAGTTATGATACTCGGACTGGTACTCGGAGTCGTTCTCGCATTCGCATTGTTTATTTACCTTCCGGGGCTGGTATCAGAGCTTGCCGAATATCTGTTCGGACTCGGAGATATCAAAATATCACCGACAGTCAAGGCTCTTTTTGAGGGTGCCGCAAAGGTAATTATATTTATTGCTTATCTTGCCGCAGTCGCGCTGATGCCCGACATAAAGCGCACCTTTATGTATCACGGCGCAGAGCACAAATCCATAGCGTGCTTTGAATCCGGAGCTGAACTGACTCCCGAAAATGCAAAAAATTACACCCGCTTCCACCCCAGATGCGGAACAGGCTTTATGTTCGTTATGATACTTCTCGGCATAGTGGTCGGAATCCTTGTAAACAACCTGTTCCCGACCCTGCCAAGGCTGGCTTTAAGCGCGATTAGACTCGCAATTTTACCGCTCGTCATGGGTCTTGGATACGAGTTTATTATGTTTGCGGGAAAGCACGACAACGCCGTTACACGAGCACTTTCAGCTCCAGGTCTTTGGATGCAAAGAATAACCACCCGCGAGCCCACCGAGGATATGCTTGAGATAGCGATTACCTCGATCAAATGTGCCCTGCGCGACGATTTCCCGGAATTCAAGGAATTCTACGAGCTGCGTCTCTGGGAAAAAAAGACTGATTCCTGCGAGCATACAGAAGAACCTGACTCAGATGAAATAATTACAGAGAAAACCGAAAATACAGATAGCGAGCACACCCCGGATGAAACTGTGTGAAGCAATTGAGGCATTACGCAACGCAGGTATAGATGACGCTGTGCGAGAAGCAAGGGAGATCTTTCTGCACATAGGCGGTCTAGAAATTTCCGACCTTATCGACAGATCTGCCGAGTCGGATTCTCCGGAGCTTGAGCGCGCCGTCGCGCGACGCTCCAGACGCGAGCCTCTACAATATATACTTGGCTCCGTCGGCTTCTATAACGAAGTATACGAAGTTTCCCCCGACTGTCTTATTCCGAGGCAGGACACCGAAATATTGGTTGATTACGCAGTGAAAAATCTGCCGCGCGGCGCGCACTTTATAGATCTGTGTACCGGAAGCGGATGTATAGCGATATCTACACTGAAAAATACCGAAATGACAACCGCGACGGCTCTCGACATCTCACCGACCGCTCTCGCGCTTGCGCGAAAAAACGCAAAATCGAATCAGGTTGACGGACGCATAGACTTTGTCGAGTCGGACGTTACCGCCTTGGTTCCAAGCAGGAAATTCCACGCGGTTCTCTCAAATCCGCCGTACGTTACCGATGCTACGTATCGGGAGCTTGAGCCGGAAATATATTTTGAGCCTAAGATAGCCTTTGTTGGCGGAGCGGACGGACTTGATTTTTACAATAGCATAGTGAGTCTTTATAAGGACTCGCTTCTCCCGAACGGATTTTTTGCATTTGAGATAGGCTTCGATCAAGCTGAAAGACTTATTGCGCTCGCAAACTCAAACGGTATGAGCTGCGAAATAATCAAGGATTACTCCGGAAACGACAGAGTGGCTGTTCTTAAGAGGTAACCGCATCCCCCGTCTCATCATATGATATGATGAGGTGATGCAAAATGAAAAAGAAGGTCGCTCTGATCTACGGCGGAGAGGGATACGAGCATGACGTATCGGTCGCCGGCGCAAATAATCTTTATGATCTGATAGACAAGGATCTATACGATGTTATCAAGGTCTTTATAGATAAGGACGGCTGCTGGTATGTTCAGGAAAACGGCGAAAGCGAGGAGATTCCCTGCTTCCCGGCAAGACTAAACAAGGTGTCCGGACTCATATCTCGAACCAATGTTATACCGGTGGATTGCGCCGTTCCCTGCCTTCACGGTGATTTCGGAGAAGACGGAACTGTAGAGGGTCTATTGACCGCCGCGCATATTCCATACGTCGGACAGCGCGTCGCGGCATCTGCCATATGCTCTGACAAGGCGCTGACCAAGCTTGCCGCAGAGCATCTCGGCATTCCGACGTCAGAATGGGTACTTGCAGACGGCGTAGCGGCAGATGAAGCCAGAAGGATAGCGGAGGATAGGATAGGATATCCTATGTTTATAAAGCCGGTATCTCTCGGATCATCCTACGGCGCGCATCCGATCATTAGTAAAGAGGACTTTGACGGAGCATATGCCGATGCAAAAAAACACTCCGACAGACTTATCATAGAAAAGCTTATAGCCGTAGACTACGAGCTTGAATGCGCCCTCTTAAATTGCGGAAGGCAGATCATCATTCCCGGCGGGCGAGTTCTGTCGAACGGAAGATTCTACGACAACAAATCAAAATACGACCCCGACGCGTCGCCGCGCACGGAAGCGCAGACTGGAAGGGATCCTATATCCGAAGGACTGGCGGCAAAATACTCCGCCATGCTTGCAGAACTTATCGGAATTGATTATCTTTCAAGGTTCGATTTCTTCGTAACGCCCGACAAGAAGCTTTACTTCAACGAGATCAATACCTTCCCCGGCATGACCGCGACCAGCCTCTATCCCCGGCTGACAGAAGTCGCAGGACTCAACAGGGGCGAATTTATAAACCTGCTTATTGAAAAGGCTTGTGCCGATGATCGGGGTATTTGACAGCGGGGTCGGCGGACTGACAGTGATCCGCGAGATACGGCGGTTATTACCCGACGTTGACGTCTGCTTCTTCAAGGACACTAAAAATGCACCGTACGGAACCAAAAGCCGCGACAAGCTGATAGACCTTGTGCAAAAGGATATATGCACTCTGCTCCCGACAGGCGCGTCTCCGATACTCATCGCCTGTTGCACGGCAAGTACCGTCCATAAATATCTCTCGGAGGAGCTAAGAAGGATATCGATACCGATAATATCCCCTGCGGCAAGAAAGGCAGCCGCGGTGACAAACGGCAAAATAGGCGTCATTGCAACGGAAGCCACGGTGCGCTCCGAAGCCTTTTCGATAGAAATAAACAAATTTAACGAGAACGCAGAGGTAGTTGAGATAGCAACGCAGGAGCTGGTTTCACTGGTTGAGGCCGGTGCCGTTGACGGCCATATAGAATCAAAAAACAAAAAAGCGGTTATGGATATGCTAACGCCGCTTGAAAAGCACCGAATCGATACTCTGGTGCTCGGATGCACGCACTTTCCGCACCTTGAAAAAACCATTTCGGAGTGCCTGCCGGGTGTCAAGATCGTCAGCCCGTCAAGAGAGGGTGCGCTGGAGCTTATAAGAAGAATAACTCCGTCGGGAGACGGAAAAACCGTATATTTATAGTACTGCGCGATCTGAGTATCAGCGCAAAGGAAAGGAAAGAAAAATGGGAAGATACAGAAGAGGAAGGATAAACGATGCCGTCGCCGAGGAGCTGGCTATAGCTCTCGGCGAAGTGCGCGAGCCTAAGGTAATAAATAATTTTGTCAGCATAACGCGTGCCGAGGTCGCACCCGATCTCAAATACGCAAGCGTATACTTCTCCTGCATCGGAGATACCGACGAGGCGGCAGAGGGCCTAAAAAAATGCACGGGTATGCTCCGACATCACCTTGCATCCACCCTCAATCTGAGAATAACGCCCGAGCTCAACTTCATAAAAGACGGCTCCATAGAACACGGGGCAAGGATAGCAAAGCTCCTTGACGAGGTAATGGGTGAGGACAAGAAATGAAGGAATATAAGAGACTGACAGCGCGAGAAACGGCACTGCGCCTAAAAGAAATAAAAAATCCCGCGGTCCTTATTCATATACGTCCCGACGGAGATGCCGTAGGCACTGCCGCGGCGCTCTGTGAGGTATTCGCTCAGCTCGGCACGTCGGCGTATATTCTTACACCTCAAAAAATTCCGGACAGGCTCTTATTCATAATAGAGCATACCGGCGCTTGTGTGAGAGACGAGGCATGCGGAGAAAGCTCGGTTTCAGTGGACTCGGCGTCTCCCTCTCAGCTTGACATTCTTTACGACACCGCACCGCGTCCGCAGCTGATGATAGACCATCATATGGTAGGTGAGCAGTATGCAGACGGCTATATACGCCCCGATGCATCCAGCGCCGCAGAGGCACTTGCCGACGTCATAGACGAGCTTATAGCACTCGGACTTGTAAAAATGAATGAAAAGATTGCATACGCGCTATATTCTGCAATCAGCTCAGACACCGGTCGCTTTGCTTTCTCCAACGCGAGCGCAAAAACCTACAGTCTCGCCGCAAGGCTTATAGAGAATGGAATAAACACCGCAGACATAAACGCAAAGCTATTTTTCTCGAAGTCGAAAGAGCAAATGCGCGCGGAGGGATTCGTTGCTTCGGGGATCGAGACACGTGCAAACGGCAAAATAGGATTTTGTGCCGTTACGCTTGCCGACATAAATGCCCTTGGAATCGAAGCGGAGCATCTCGATTCCGCAATTGACGTGGTTCGCTCGCTTGCGGGAGTAGAGATCGCGTTTACCGCCAAGGAGACCGAGCCGAGGAAATACAAAATATCACTTCGCTCAACAGGTGCAAACGTTGCCGCAGTTGCGGCAGAGCTTGGGGGCGGAGGTCACGTCAGGGCTGCCGGATGCTCAATCATCGCCGACAGCGCGGAAAAAGCATGCTCTGTTATTCTTGAAAAAATTGAGGCGTTAGCGTGAAATAACCGATATCTAATCAAAGCAGAGGTTAATCACGCTATCTAATTTGTGCGGTCGCCAAGTGGCGACAGAATGGACTATTAATATGAAAAAAATAACAAAAGCAATAATTCCTGCAGCGGGACTCGGAACAAGAATGCTGCCGATATCACACGCGGTTCCGAAGGAAATGCTGCCGATAGTAGACCTTCCCGCGATCTTTTACCTTGTGGATGAAGCTGTAAAAAGCGGAATAACCGATATACTTATTATAACTAACCGTGACAAGGATGCAATAGAAAGCTTCTTTGACCTGTCGATCGAATACAGTGAGGTGCTTCGATCCAAGGGAAAGTTCCAGCAATCAGACAGACTCAGGGAAATTGCAGGCATGGCTAACGTGTATTTTCTGCGCCAGATAGAGGTTCGCGGACTTGGTCACGCCGTAGGAAGAGCGCGTAAATTCGTTGGGGACGAGCCGTTTGTGGTTCTGTACGGAGACGACGTGATATTCTCCAAGATACCCGTGTGCAAACAGATGACGGAAGTGTACGAAAAATACGGAAAGTGTGTTGTCGGAGTGAAGCCCGTTCCCAAAGCAGAGCTGACGAAATACAGCTCGCTCAAGGTAGCGCCGATAGAAGACGAGGAAAAAGTCACGCTATGCACCGATATGATAGAAAAGCCTGCGCCCGGTAAGGAATTTTCAAATCTATCAATACTCGGCAGAGTTCTTCTCACTCCCGACGTATTTGATATAATTGACGGTCTTACCCCGGGAGCAGGCGGAGAAATACAGCTTACGGACGCTATGGCAACCCTTGCAAGAAGCGTGGGAATATGCGCGCTTGAATTTGAGGGCGAGCGATTCGATATGGGCTCGAAGATAGGTTTTTTAAAGGCAAATATATTCCGCGGCCTCACCCATCCCGAAACGGCGGACGAGCTTCGAGAATACCTCAGAGAGGTATCAAAGGAGCTTAAATAATGGAGATAAGACGCTCGCTTCCGTCAGATGCAAAGTACATTGCGGCGGCGGAGGAGATGATATTTCCCGATCCGTGGAGCGAAAGGGATATAATCTCCACCATATCAACCGAGGGAAGCATGTGCTACACCGCCCTCTCAGACGGCAAGCCGATAGCATACGTTATAGGGCGGATCATTCCACCGGAGGGAGAAATATACAGAATTGCCACACTGCCGGAGCACCGTCGGCGCGGCGTTGCTTACCGACTTCTTGATTACGCGGTAAAAAGCGAGCGCGGTCACGGGCTTGAATCGCTGTTTCTAGAGGTCAGAGAAAAAAATATTGCAGCGAGAAAGCTCTACACGGCATACGGCTTCCGCGAAATAGGAATAAGAAAAAATTATTACAAATGCCCCGATGACAATGCAATAATAATGCTACATTGCCACGAGGCTGATCTATAGGATGACAATGAAAATACTTGCCTTTGAAAGCTCGTGCGATGAAACGAGCGCAGCCGTCGTTGAAAGAAACGAGAGCGGGTTTACTGTAAAATCGAATATAATAGCCTCCCAGATAGAGACGCACAGGCTCTACGGCGGAGTTGTTCCGGAAATCGCAAGCAGAGCGCACATTGAAGCAATCTCACAGATAACCTACGAGGCACTGGACGAGGCTGAGACCTCTCTGTCGGATATCGATCTTGTGGCTGTTACGTCAAACCCCGGTCTTATCGGTGCACTGCTCGTCGGCGTGAATTTTGCCAAGGCGCTCGCGGTCTCAAATTCCATACCGCTCGTGGCTGTGGATCATATAAAAGGACATATCGCGGCGGCGTATCTGCTAGAGGACGCACCAAAGCCGCCGTTCATTGCGCTTGCCGCCTCGGGCGGTCACACCTCAATATACATGGTAAAGGATTACACCGAGCTTGAGGTAATCGGCTCAACTCGCGACGACGCGATAGGAGAGTCCTTTGACAAGATCGGAAGAATGATAGGCATTCCCTACCCTGCGGGACGGGGATTTGACGAGCTGAGCACCGAGGGCTTCAAGCTTGCGACGGGTGAGGAATCCGATTATTACAGCAAATATAAAAAGAGCCCCGCATACAAGGACCCGCAAATGTCACTTCCCTCCCCCGCGCTCGGTCCGGACACGCTCGACCTGTCCTTCTCGGGGTTAAAGACAGCGGCTATAAATTTACTGCATAAATATGAAATGCGAGAGGAAGCGATCAACCGTCCGCTCTTTGCCGCAAGGTATACCTACGAGGCTGTTGAAGCGGTGGCAAAGAAGATCTCAATGGCACTTGATGCAAATCCCGGACTCGACCTTGTCGTTTCGGGCGGAGTAGCCGCAAATTCACACCTTCGGAAAAGACTTACGGAGATCACCGATAAGCATGGGGCAAAAATATTTATTCCCCCAATCTCGCTCTGCGGAGATAACGGAGCCATGATAGCGGCGGCGGGATACTACGAGTTTATCCTCGGCAGGCTTGCCGACGCATCGTTGAACGCAAGCGCACTCGACTCAATATAAAGAAACTGGAGAAAAGATATGGAAAGTATAGATAAGGTACGCGGAACGTTCGGTAAAAGGATGGCCGCCTCTCAGAAACCCGAGGTATCCAGCGCGGTTATAAAAAGACTGCCGAGATACCACAGATACCTCGGAGAGCTTCTGAGAGAGGGCACGCTCCGTATATCAAGCGCTGAGCTTTCGAGGCTTATGAACGTTACGGCATCGCAGATCAGACAGGATCTGAATTGCTTTGGCGGATTCGGTCAGCAGGGCTACGGCTACAACGTAAAATACCTCTACGGAAAGATAAGCGAGCTTTTGGGCGTTAACGAAAGCTACAGTGCCGTAATAGTCGGTGCGGGAAATCTCGGAAAGGCTCTCGCCGCAACGCATATGTTCGAGAGGCGAGGAGTAAAGCGCGTAGCAATGTTTGATATAGATCCCTCCACAGTCGGAACGGAAATATGCGGAATTCCCGTATATCACGTAGATCAGCTTGGTCAGTACTGCCGCACCGAGGAGGTAACGATAGGAGTTCTCACAGTTCCGAAGGAGGCGGCGTACGGCGTCTCCATGACTATGGTCGAAGCGGGCGTAAGAGGAATCTGGAACTTTGCAAATATGGAGCTAAAAATACCGACGCCCGGCGTCATAGTTGAAAATATCCATCTCGGCGATTCGCTTATGAAGCTGTGCTACGAGCTGAAAACCGATAATCTCAGGAGCAAAAAATGAGAAACGCAAAACACTACATATGTACTCCGCTCTCGGTTACGGACAAGGAAGCCTTTTCGGATGCCTCTCGCGAGGAGCTCAGAGTGCTGATCGCGCTTGTAGAATGCAACGGCAGGAATGTCTCAACGGAGGCTCTCGCATCGATGGCTAAAACCTCAAAGGCACGGGCTGCCTCGTCACTTGTTTTCTGGAGCGAGGCAGGAGTTATACGTGAGACGGAGTCGTCCGATTCTCCGACTATAACCGAGGAGTTTGAGGAGCGGCTGATCAAGGGAGAAATCCGCGAGGAGGACTCGAAGGCAGTTGCAAAAAGCATAAGAAGCTCAGCTCTTGCCGATATGATATCCGAATGCGCGCAGCTTATGAACCGCGCGGTGCTTAACACCGCGGAGATAAAGCAGCTTACCGCTCTGCACGAGCAATACGCGCTCTCCGAGGAGTTCATCCTGACCCTTGCCGCACATCTTGCGGAGGCCTCGAAGCTGACAGTTGCGAAGCTTATAAACCGCGCGATAGCCCTCACGGAAAAGGAGATCGACACGGTCACGGCTCTTGAGGAATACATAAAGATGAGAGAGAGCGACAGCGAGGCGGAGCGCGCCTTCCGCAAGCTGTTCGGAATATATAACAGAGCCGCCTCGAAAACCGAAAAGGAGTACTTCAGAAAATGGAGTCACGACTACGGATACTTCACCGAGATCGTCGGCGAGGCATACGACATTGCCGTCTCGAATGCGACAAGGGGGCACGCAAGCTACGTTGACAAGCTGCTGACCAGATGGTATGAGAGCGGATGCAGAACCGTAGCCGAGTGCCGCGCAAGGTACGAATCTGACGAGGCTGAGAGAAAAAACAAAAAGGATAAGGAACGTAAGACCGCTAAAAAATCTCCCGAAAAAGAAAAGCCGCGTTACGGCGACTTTGACGCTGAGGCAGCGTTCCTCAAGGCTCTAGAAAGAAGCTACGGAAAAAAATGACCTCATAAAAGAACTACACCCTTTGGATTGGAGAAATTATGTACGCTCGTGAAAATTACGCAAAGGTAAGAGAAATAATCGAAAACCGCCGTATGAAGGCAACTGCCGAGGCGGAAGCCAGAAACCTTGAGGTAGGGGCGCGCTCGGAAAAGATACGCGCGATAGACAAGGAGCTGCGCGGTACGGGGCTTTTGCTCTTTAAAACCGCCTGCGACAGCGGAGATATCACACCGATTAAAGAAAGAAACCTTGAGCTCGGACGAATGAGGGGAGCGGCTCTTGCGGATCTCGGATTGCCCGAGGACTACACCGAGCCGAGATATGTCTGCAAAAGTTGCTCGGATACGGGCTATACCGGAGCTAAGCTATGCTCCTGCTTCCGTGAAATGCTTATTCTAGAGAATATAAAATCATCGGGTATGGGAAATCTCATTGAAAGACAATCCTTCGAAAACTTTGACCTTTCAAGATACAGGGATGAGCCGTGGCTGTACGAAAGAATGAAAAATAATCTTGAGGATGCAAAAAAATTCGTTGAGGAATTCGGAAACGGATGCAATACCCTGCTCTTTATCGGCAAGACGGGCAACGGAAAGACCCATATGTCTACGGCAATTGCAAAAGCTCTCATAGAGAAAGGCGTAGAGGTGCTTTACGATAGCGCGCAAAATATCGTTAGCGCGTTTGAGAAAGATCGGTTCAAGAGCGGATACGGTCCGTATGAGCCGCAAGGAGACAAATACCTTGAATGTGAGCTTTTGATCCTCGACGATCTCGGAACAGAATTTGTAAATCAGTTTACCGTATCCTGCCTCTACAATCTTATCAACACAAGACAGAACAAGGGGCTCGCGACAATAATATCAACCAATTTGAGCTACGCGGAGCTTACGCAGAAATACGACGACAGAATATATTCGAGACTGATAGGCTCGGATTCAAAGATCCTCCAATTCGTTGGCAGGGATCAGCGACTGGAGTAAGTCAGAACTCATATTGCAAACAGAAAGAGCAAGAATAAAAGGAAACAAATCCTTCTATTCTTGCTCTGTTCGTTTTTATAGATGAATTACGTGTTCTCCGTTAAGGATAACGCGCATTAGCACCGTCTCGATATACGTCCCTTTTAATTAAGGAAGCTTCGGATACTCTTTGTAGAGAGTCTCAAGGTAACCCTGCTTAACGGGAGCGTATGTACCGTAGTCGGTACGAACGTCGTGCTGATAGTCTTTTGCACCAAGAATGGCGTGCCATCTGATGCTCTCCTGTGCATTGTATACACCGATAGCATCCTCGAAGATCTTATCGAATGCGGAACGAACGTTCTTACGAATGTAACGAAGCATCTCTACGGTTCCCTCAACCTCTCCGTCAACGACCTGATACTGAAGATTGTAGTCGTAGTACTCGTCAAGGATGTGAGTAGAGTGAGTAGACTGATAATCAAGGAATGCCGTGCAAGCGGTGAAGTGCTGAGTGCTTACAGCGATAGCACCGGGACGTGCGTTATTGTGTATAGAAGTAAGGTAATTCTCACTAGAGTCTGCCGCAACCTCATGATAAAGCGGAACGGGAACAACACCGAATCCGGATGAATCCTTAAGAGTCTGGTACTCGTCGAACTCAAGAGCACCGAGTACGATAATGTCGCCGAAGAGAACCTTGTTATCGCAGAATCTGTTACGAATCGCAAGAGAGGACGATGAGCCGTACTTGGTTACGTTGGGGTCAGCATAGGTTCCTTTTTGTTCAATGTATGCAACTCCGGGAGAGGTAACGAGAGTCTTAACGTTGTCGAACAGCTCGTAAAGCTGGCTGGACTCCGCAGGATAATTGTATTCGTAGTCGCCCTTCGTATCGCTCCACTCTTTCTTGATGATGGTGATATCGGTGGAGTAAATAATACCCGAAGAAACAAGACCGCCTTCGGATAATGCAAAGCCGAGAACGTCCTCAATATCCTCTGCCGAACTGGACTTACCGGTGTTCTGGTAAACCTTATTGCTGTAAGCTATAACCTTATTATACGTCCACTTCTTCTCGTTGACCTCTGCATAGAAGTCGTCAATGGTGAACACGCCGTCGCCATTCTTATCGGTGGTTACCTCCATACCGACACCCTCAAGTAGCTCGATATTAACGGGAACTACGAAGAATGAACGGATAAGATCTAGGAAATAGTCGGACGCAAGGATGTACGTCTTATCGAGCGAAAGAGTCGTAGACTCCATGTAATCAAACATGTATCCCTTGTTATCAACGGTTTCATCATAGTCCTCATCAAGAAACTGGAAGAAATTACCCTGGTCAAGCTCCGTGTTCTTGAGGTTATGGAAGGTACCCTTAAGAGATGCACCAACCATATCGTACGTAAAGTTACAGTACATATCCGGAACGCCTCTTGCGCCCGATTTAACGTTACCGAACATTATCTCAATGCAATGACTCCAATCGTATTCGGGAACGTCGGGATAGTAATCGTACTTAATCTCAACGTTGGTATAATACTCGGCATCCGAGTTTCTCGTAGCAACCTCGTCGTCAATGTTCTGACTTGCCTCTTCATCCTCACCTGCGAGATATCTCTTGCAGCCCGAGGGGGCGTTGCGTCCGTTCGTAGCCTCAGTCATCATGAAGAACAGCTGAATGGGATCATCATCCTCCCACGGAACGGGGCCGTATACTTCTTCTTCACCTCCGGTCATAGCCTTGGAGCAAACGTCGCACTTCTTGTCTTCATTTTCATCAACGTGCTTGTGCTTGATCTCCTTGCCGCAGACGTCGCATTTTCCGTCTAATACTTCGTCGATCTTCTGGCAGGTCTTAGCGCAAACGTTATCGTCATCGCCATCGCCGCCGCACGATGTAAGAACGCCAAGCGTACCTACAAGCATGAGAGTCGCAAGAATCAGACATAAAATTCTTTTTTTCATACTTTATCTCCTTTTTAAATTTACCCTTTTTAGTGGCTCGGCAACGGGAACAGCACCGAGTCCGAAAGCCCGGACGGAAAACGCCGAAAAAGACAACATTCCCCACCCTATACTTTATCGTGACTTATGATACCACAATTTTTAAATTAAGTCAAGTGCATAAATATGTATAAAATATATTTCTACATTTTTCACAATTATAAATTGCATTTTTTGTATAGATAGTCTATATTATTTTAATATATATCCTCGCTTTAAGAAATTGCCGCAAACAGCGATGGTTACCGGATGAAAAAGCGGTGCCGTTTTGTACGGTTACACGACCGTATACCCGCAAAAAACATAAAATCATGCCATGCATCTTGTTTTTTTGGGGGAATTGGTATATACTTTACTTATAGGAAAACGTCTAAGGGGACTCGCTATGCTTCAAAATCTTCATACTCACACCGTCTTTTGCGACGGCAGCAGCACTCCGACCGAAATGATAGAGGGCGCAATTGCGCTCGGATTTGACTCTCTGGGCTTCTCGGCTCACGCCCCTACGGTTTTAAAAACCGACTGGGAGCTCAGAGACCCCGAAGGATACGCGGAGGAGATCGCTTCGCTGAAGAATAAATACGCCGACCGTATAAAGGTCTATCTTGGCACGGAGCTTGATTACTACTCCGCCGGTACCGAGCCGACCCTTGGCTTTGACTACAGCATAGGGTCGGTTCATATGGCGTTTAAAAACGATGCGCGGATAGATTTTGATGAAAGCTACGAGGTTGCGGAGAAAAACATAAGAGAGCTTTTCGGCGGAAATTCGTTTGAGTATGCCGAGCTTTACTATAAAACCGTCGCAGATATGCCAAACGTATTGAAATACGACGTGGTGGGGCACTTTGACGTACTGACCAAATTCTCCGAGAAACACCCCGAGCTTATTGACACGGAGTCGAGAAAGTACCGTGATACGGCAATTGACGCGCTCCGCGAGGTCCGCAAAAAAAGAGAGCTCTTTGAGGTCAACACGGGGGCTATATCACGGGGTCATAAAACGCGCGCCTACCCCGATCCCTTTCTTCTCGATGAAATGAAAGGGCTGGATTGCAAGCTCATACTGACGACCGACTGCCACAGCGCAAACGACATAGATTGCGGTTATTATGACGCTGTGGAGTACGTAAAGGCTCACGGATTTGACACGCTCTACTACCTGACCGACACCGGCTTCGTCGGAGAAAAGATTTAAGCCTGCAAAACAGATAAATGAGAAATGAAAAAACAGAGGTACAGTGCGCAGTAAAGCGGCGCGGTACCTCTGTAGTTTTTGAGGGAATCGAGGTTGCTAACCTACGGTTTTCCAAAGTTTTAATTTTCCCAAATTCCGAACGAGACAGTCCTCACCCCTCAATTGTTTCCGAGTCCGGAATTTCACGCGGCTCGCCGAGCTCAGCCTGAGACTCCCCGTCAATTAGAGTATCCGATCCGCTCTTTTCACGGCTGTAGTTCATAAGGAATATACCGCCGGAAACCAAGATAAGCGTCAAAATAAGGAAGGGTATGCTGACGTTAGCCGTTTCGGGAAGCATAAGGAGAGAAAGTATAACTCCAAACACCGGCGTCATAAAGCTGTAAACCGTAACCTTAGAGACCGGATTGAACTTAAGCAGCAATCCCCAAAGCGCGTATGCAACAGCGGAAAGTATCGCAAGATAAAACAGAACCGCAAACGCCTTAAAGCTCGTAATTTTTATCACGCCCCCCATAGAAAGCCCTACTATTACCATAACGATGCCGCCGACGATAAACTGATATCCGCTGATAACTACGGGGTCCTCATGCTTTGAAAATATCTTCATGAGAACAGACGAGGTTGCAACGGCTATGGCGGAAAAGATAACGAAGGCGTCTCCCGTAAAGTTCATATTGAAGTCAAGTCCGTCGAGATTGACGATAATTATACCCGCAAAGCCAAGCACGCAGGCAACGATCTTCTTAACGCTCAGCTTCTCGATTCGGAATACGAGCGCAGATATCAGAACCGCAAAAAAAGCGCTTGACCCGCTGAAGACTGTTCCCTTAACTCCGCTGGTATTCGCAAGTCCGATGTAGAAGAATATGTACTGAATCACCGTCTGAAAAGCACTGACAAGCAGGATCCGCCCGACGTTTTCACGCTTGGGCACAAGCACCTTGCGCCTCGCGATACTGTATATCGCAACGGTGAGAAGACCCGCAAATGCGAATCTGATACCCGCGAACAAAATGGTTGACGCCGTATTTTTCTCGGGCAGAATGAGCTCGTATCCAAGCTTTATGAACGGAGTGGCACTGCCCCACAGCGCGCAGCAGAAGATAGCCGCAACCGCAATTATCAGCGGCTTTGTCAGAATTTTCGTGTTCTTATCCATCAGAATCTCCTATAAAGTTTTTCGGTCGCGAGACTGCGCACCGACAAATCAAACGCTAATATATTACCACAAAGATTGTAGAAAGTCAAGATAACCGCCTCTCCGGACCGACGGCTTTACACATATTCCGCGGTTATATGACGAATTTGCTTGACAACGTGACAAAAATATGATAAATTATTATGGTTGATAAAATATAGGTAAAGATAATAGTAAAGGAAAAACAAAGGAAGCAAAAATGGAATCCGTAAGAGAAAACAAGATGGGAACGATGAAGGTACCTCGCCTTCTGTTCTCGATTTCAATACCGATAATAATATCAATGCTTGTGCAGGCGCTCTATAACATAGTAGACTCGGTATTCGTCGCGCAATACGATAATATAGCAGGCACCGGTGCTTTGACGCTGGCGTTTCCCATACAGACCCTTATGATTGCGGTCGCGACGGGCTTCGGCGTTGGTATGAACGCCCTGCTCTCTCGCTCGCTCGGACAGAAAAACTTCGAAAAAGCAAATCTCGTCGCAGGACAGGGACTGTTTCTTTCATTTTGCGGATACCTTCTGTTCCTGATATTCGGTCTCTTTATAGTTAAGCCATTCGTCGCGTTTCAGGCAGAGGAAGGAAGCCTCCTATATCAGTACAGCGTCGACTATATCTCGTTAGTGTCGGTCTTCTCCCTCGGAGTATTTACACAGGTTACCTGCGAGCGGCTGTTGCAGGCGACGGGAAAATCGGTATTCAGCATGATCACCCAGCTATCCGGCGCTGTAGTGAATATTATTCTCGACCCTATACTCATCTTCGGTATGCTCGGAGCGCCGGAAATGGGAATTAAGGGCGCGGCGATCGCTACCGTAATCGGACAGGCGGTATCGGGAATTATAGGAATAATTCTGAATCTCACGGTAAACCCGGAAATACGCCTGAAATTCAAAAATATGATACCTCAGGGCAAGGTTCTCGGCGAAATGCTGATAATAGCGATCCCCGCCGTTGTAATGCAGGCGATAGGATCGGTCATGACCTTCTCGATGAATAATATTCTCTTAAAATTCAGCGAATCTGCGCTCAACGTATTCGGCATCTACTTCAAGCTGCAAAGCTTCATATTTATGCCTGTGTTCGGACTTAATAACGGAATGATCCCGATAATCGCCTTCAACTATGGGGCAAGGAAAAAGGAGCGCGTTTACGCGACGATGAAGCTCGCGGCAATTACCGCGGTGGCTTATATGCTGATAGGCTTTACGGTGTTCCAGACTCTGCCGACCTTCCTGCTCGGCTTCTTTAACGCATCGGCAGATATGATAGCTGTCGGAGTTCCGGCTCTGCGCATTATCAGCATAAGCTTCGTTCTCGCCGGCTTCTCGATCGTGAGCATCTCTACCTGCCAGGCACTCGGAAACAGCATATACAGCCTTTTCGTCAGCATTATTCGTCAGCTTCTTGTGCTGATACCCGCGGCATTCCTGCTTTCTCTTGCCGGAAATGTAAATCTCGTTTGGTGGGCGTTCCCCATCGCGGAGATCTTCGGTTGCACCGCGTGCATCATTTTTGTAAACAAGGTTTTACAAAAAGCCTTCGGTCGGCGAAGCAAATACGCTGCAAACAAAAACCTTGATATGCAAAATTGCGAGGAAGAGATCTGATTTTCGGAATGGCATGCCCGAGCCAAATCAGCGCAAAAAGCCGACACGGGGTGCCAACATTAAAGAAATATTTAGCTAAGCGGCTTCTGCCGTCAGCAGCGCGCTTGCGCATCTATCCATGACCGAATGCAAAAACGGTGGGGTTTGTCTTAACCTCACCGTTTTTCTTTTTTGGTTTGCTTTGCAGTCTATATTTAATCACCTATAAGACGCTCAAGATATTCTTTAGCGTCGATTATATCCCGAATCTGCTGCGGTCCGGAGATCTCTCGCTCTATCGTCACGATACCCGTGTAACCTATTTTCTTAAGCTTTTCGATAACCGCGGGGAAATTAACCGCGCCCTCTCCGACCCTCGCGTGCTTTCCGAGTCTGGTTCCCGTGGTCGGGTAATAGCCGTCCTTCGCGTGTATATCCATAACGTATTTTCCGAGAACGTCAAGACCGTCAACGGGATTTCCCTTACCGTAAAGGATGAGGTTTGCCGTATCGTAATTTACGCCGAGATTATCACATCCGCTCATCTCGATCGCGCGAAGGAGCGCGATAGGAGTCTCCTCCCCGGTCTCAAACAGGAAGAACTGACCGTTCTTCTTGAAATATTCGGCAAGATACTTTATTGCCGCGACAACCGGCATAAAATTAGGGTCTGTCATATTTTCGGGCATAAATCCTACGTGAGTTGCGACCTTATCAACGCCCAGCTTGCGCGCGAAATCCGAGCCCTGCATAAGCTCCTGCATGCGCTGATAGCGATATTCCGGCGGAACGATGCCGAGCGTCGTCGGTCCTTCGGTAAAGTTCCAGTATCTGGGCGCGGACCATCCCGCCCAAAAGCTCGATATCGAAACTCCGTAATTTTCGCAAGCCTTAATTATCCTTTCGGCATTTTCATCGGTATAAAGCGCCATATCCCAGCAAAGTATCTGGCAATAATCAAATCCCAGCTCTCTTACCTTTGCGATCTTCTCCGTGATATCGCCCTTGTCAAGTGTTATCTGAACTCCAAGCTTCATAATGCTCTCCTCGTTTGATTTTAAAAAGTATTAATTTTACCCTTTTATTATACAATAAAATGAGCTGTTTGTCTATACCTGATTTTCATATATTAACTTATTTTTGATATATCTCGCATATGAATCAATTGTTTTTTAATTGCATAGCACCTTTTTGTGGATTTTCGCGGACTTGTCGCAGATAAGCAAGCGTATTGCAAAAAGGGTTATGGCGAAAAACGCAAAAAAGCGTGGCAACCTGATGCGTGGTTGGGTTTTCCTTCTCCCACGCCTTTGCCGCTACCTCTGCAAATAGCTTCTCTTCTCTTTCGGTAGATTGTAGCAAAAACCGCCGCGATTTCTCGCGGCGGTCTGCTTATTTAACTAAGATAATTAGTTGTTGTAGAATTCAACGAACTTCTTAAGTCTCTCGTACTTAGCCTTCGCTGCTGCCTCTGCCTCTGCAAAGAGCTTCTCTGCTCTTTCGGGGAATGCCTGAGCAAGACGGGTGTAACGAGCCTCGCCGCCAAGGAACTCCTGGTAGCTGCCGGTGGGCTCCTTAGAGTCGAGCGAGAAGGGATTCTTGCCCTCTGCCTTAAGAGCGGGGTTGAATCTGAACATCAAGTCGGAGGCCAAGCGGTCTTAGGAAGACAAATTAAA
>JAZRUS010000021.1:0-39014 GCA_045652665.1 Eubacteriales bacterium
AAGGAAAAAGAAAAGAAGTGGGTGGAAAAGCAGTATTACATATATTCAGATGAGTATATGAAGCCGTTTGCACTTTTCTATCTTTCATATCGTTATAACATATCCGGAAGATATAAGGAGTAAAAAATGAAGACGTTTTCCAATATCACAAAAAAACAGGTCGCGGAGAAAGGTGTCCAGGCGCTCGCAAACAGGCCCAATGCTGCATCGCAATATGGCGTAAGCGGGTTGTCACCGGAGGCATTAAAGTTGTGGTTCGATCAACTTTCTCAATTTCTTGCAAATAAAATAAACGACATTCACGATGTATTGTCAAGCCCTGAAGCGTGCGATTACATTCGTATGCCCCAAGAAGATAACAAGATGAGTTTGAAAGACTTCGTTGAAGGTGTAGCTACGGGCATGCTTGTTCGAGATATGCTTAAAGCATTTCCTTCAGCAGATTCAGGTGAGTTGCAGCCTCTGCAAAACATCATAAACTCACTTGCGAAAGGGCTATCTGATAATAGCGAAGCAGTTGCGGCTTGCGTTAAGCTTGTTAAAGAGGCATCACCGCATGCCAGAGCGTACACTGTTTCCGCTTCCGGCCAGCAAGAAATCACTCCAATTTCTGATGAGCCATTACCTTCCGCTCTGCCTTTGTACGACAATAGCGGGCACTTGCTTTCCGCTACTCCGACTGATGAGGCACATGTTGTAACTAAAAAATACGCTGACGCTGCCTTTGGAAAACTTGCGGCAAAGGCCGCTGTGAGAATCAATGAAGATACAGATCAGCTTATTGTTGAACTTGTAAACGGTAGCGGTGAAGTTATAGACAGTGATGCTTTGGAGATAAAAGAATATGTCCTTGAGTTAGCTTTTGGTAGAGAATTCTCTGGTGCTTTCATAAATTTTGCAGAATGTGCTGGCGAAAGCGAAACAGCAGGAGGTTACATTAAGGGCGGAGAAATAGACCGCAAGATACAAGAGCTTGAGGGCAGGCTTTCAAAACTTGAATAAGGAGATGAAAATTCATGATACTCGAAAAAATGAAAGTTTATGGTGTGGATGGCGTTGGTGGTCCGCCTGATCAAATTTACAGAACTGATGACGCCAAAGGTCTCGGGTACACGTTCAATGAATTTGGCAGTGAGATAACGAGCGATTTTAATAATTGTTATCCTTGGAGTGGGATGACCGAGGTAAGTGACGACCTTGGCAACACCTTTGTTTGTATTCCCAGGTTTTATAGCAGAATAAAGCGTAATGACGACGGTACGTATAAGTATCAAATTTCAGGGTGCAGATATGAAGGCTTTTCAACTCTCTTTATCGACGGACGCGGTCACGAAATTGACTATGTTCGTGTTGGAAAATACGAGGGATCAGGCGGTTCGACTAAACTTTGTTCCGCAACTGGAGAAATGGTTTTAACCAATAAAACCATTGGTCAAATAAGGGATGCGTGTGTAAAAAATGGTAAGGGGTATCAACAATACGATTTCCTCATTGATGCTATATTGAAGCAGTTGTTTCTAATCGAGTTTGCTACGACAGATTCGCAATATATTATGCGAGGATGGACCAACCCCGATAATGTTGGAAATCTTCGAACCGGAGCCACAGCGGGACTAAAAACTTCTTCGGGATCTTCTCGTACCGGCTGTGATGATGAAAGTGGGCACGATCCTCGTGCCGATGGACATCACGCTTGTATATATCGCGGAATGGAAAATCTTTGGGGAAATGTAATGACGTGGTGTGATGGTATTCTTTTTGTGAATGAGAAGATTTATATATGCACGGATCCAAGATTGTATTCGTCCGATATTTCTGACGGATACACGTATGTCGGAGACAGGCCGACTTCAGACGGGTATTCTGCAGAAATAACTCCGTTTGAGAAATTTCCTTTGCTAGCTTTCACCACTCGGGTTACTAGTGAAGAGAAAAGCGGTTATCCAGACTACTTCGACTCTTCAAAGGCACAAACAGTTCTTTGCGTTGGCGGATCGCGAAGCAAGGGCTCAGAATGTGGTCTGTGGGCTCAGTACAGTAACGCCACCGCTAAAGCTTCGCATTCTCACATCGGTGGTAGGCTTTGTTGGAAGCCCATATAATTAGGAGGTAACTTATGCCAGAAACTTTTAATATAATAGGAGACATTGGTGCTACAAAATCTAAAGAACTTTCCGATAAAACATTCAGCAAAGAAAAGTGGCTTGAAGCAGCTAAAAAACAGTTAAAACAAGGATATATAACAGAAGATGAGCTTAGTGATGCATGTGATACGTGGGTGAATGCTCTTGACGGTAAAAAGTATTCTGAAATAGATGAGCTCGAGAGAACTGTTCTCAACGAAAACTGGTTTGTATAGAGGTGACATTATGATATTTAAATTGTTTGGCAATAAAACGGGTGTCATTATCAATCGACAGCCAGAAGTTGTTGACGAAGTATTAGCTTTCTATTTTGAGCATGCCCCTCATAAAGCCACAGCCATATTTCAAGTTAAGGATGGTGCAAGTTATTATCGAGAGCTTGAAAATGGAGCGTGTTCAATCTCACCCGATAAACTCACCGGGGAAGTTGCTGTGTCTGTTACGATCTTGAACGGAGAAGCAGCGCCTCCCTTGTGGAGCTGCGAGGAGCTGAAGGTGGACAGGCTGGAAAGCGGAGAGTTTTTGGTTATGCCTAATGATATGAACCTCCCGCTTGAATTTATAAAATTAAAACAAGAAAATGAAGACATCCGCGCAGTACTGAAGCGGCTTGAAGATCAAATTTTCACGTTGCAAAGCACTCTCGAAAAAATAATGGAAGGATACGATTTTGCGTAAGGTAATCAAAATGAAAAGAAAAGTAACAAGGATCCTATTGTTTGCGCTTATGGTTGTTGTTGTGACGAGCTTGAGCGTTAACCTTTGTTATGCATATGATACCATAACATCTCCCGGAGAGGGAAGTGAACACACACTTATGACGCGAGTGTGGGAGTTTGTTTTAGATAACAAAAGCGAAACTTTAACCTTTGTTGGTGACGTGGCCATTGTGTTTTTTGGTCTTTATAATTTTATTCGCTCCGGCGGACGAGTTAAACGAATAGAAAACGATCTTAGAGTAGTAAGAGGAGATACGTCGGGTACGTGTCTTTCTCAGAATTCCGTCGTCGATGCTGTTAACAATATGATCGCGGGGTATGACGAAATGCGAATTGCCTATGAAAAATATCAGAACACAGAAGATGACCGCAACAAGCTTGTTGGCGCCGTTATGCTTCAGAATACCGCAATTCTCGAGATGTTTTCAGTGGTGTATGTTAACAACAAAAACCTGCCTCAAGGTGTTAAGGATCTTATAAATCTTAAGTATGCACACTGTCTCGAAGCGTTGGATGATGACGAGTCCTTGCGTGGCATAGTTGAATCTGTTCGAAACAGAATCGGAACCAACAAAGAAATCGCAGAGGAAGAAAATAGCACTGCGGAGGTGTAATATGAGCGGGAAGACTAAAGGCACGATCTTCAAGTCGCTTGCAATAGTTATTGATGTGGGAGCTCCGCTGGCTACAACCTTTTCGCTGTTTCCGCTGTGGGTCGAAAAAAGCTCCGAAGCTACGGTGTCAGGACTGTTCCTTGTGTTTGCATTTTTGTCGGCTTTGCCCTTCATTAAACAGCTTAAGGCATATTTTAAGTCTCCGTCTTCTTGGGTCGTGTGGACCGTTATTTTCGTTTTGCTGGTGCCAATCAGAAACATTGTCGATGAGATGTTGATGGTGAGCCTTGTAGGAGCCTTATCCAATATGATAGGGGCGGTTATATATAAGATTGGATCTAAATTTTCACAGGAAGCGTAAGGAGGAAGAATGGAAAAACTTGAACCGACAGGGGCATATCGAAAAAGTTCGTTTGAAGATGCAATAGTGACCGAACACAACACAAAAAAGAAGGTTGCAAAAAGTCTACTGAATAATGCAGGCATGTTTGTCGGTGTGTTTTTGATCTTTGCGGTAATAGTAATAGTAACTACCGACATAAGCATTACGTCCTTTGAAGAAATCGCGGCACTTGGCTTGGACTTCTTTTTGCTGCTGTTCTGTTCCTACTCTATGTATATCAACGCATCAGACAGTGGAATGAGGCATGGACTCCAAAGCGAACTTTATACGAAATCTCTTGATTCTTTTATGGAAAAAAAGAAGAGCATCATTGATGCTCATCAACAGACGCGATTGCATGAGTTTTGCAGATTTTATATCGATGACGAGATTAAGAATGCACGAATGGCTGTTCTCGCTGTTGTGGGGTTTACATATAAGGAGTACAAAAAGAAATGGTTAGGGCTTGATACTGATACCATTAAGAGCGATCCCAAACTTTCCAATGTCCAAAAGGCGGCGCTGATCAAGGCGAACGGAATAAGGCCGGTGCGACTAACTCCGGAAATGATAATGAAGCGTGGAAGGGGGAGCAGCAGAAGATCTCCGCTCGGAACAAAGCCGGAGACTAAGAAGAGCATCAATTTCGGAACCAAATTTGTCAGCACGTTTCTTACCTCGCTTGTTATGAGTATAATCGTGCTGGATATGGTAGCCGAACCAACGTGGGTAATCTTTGCATCCTGTATGCTCAAGCTTCTTGCTGTAGTGATGAACGGTTTTACAGGATACAAGTTTGGATACGAGAATATCGTTTTTGATACGGTCAATTACATGGACGATCAAACTGACCTGATGGAACAGGCGCTGCAGTATTTTGACTCTCATCCGGATGCTTCGGCAGAGGATGAGGAAAATATCGAAGAGGAGAGGGCAGAAGAACTGCAAACTGTAGCGAGAACTTCAATAGTAAGAACCTTTGCAGCGACATCATGAAAAAAGAAAGAGGTAGGATATTTCCTACCTCTTTTTTGTAATCCAAACGCCCCAATAATTCGGCTTTATGAACACTACGGTGTTCGGATTGTTCTGTCTTGGCTGACCAAGTGTAAAACGGTTTGAACTCTTACCCTCTTCAGCGCCGGTGGATTCTATCTCCGCAAGCTCGTCTGCAGAGAGCGGATATGACCTGCGCTTACCTTTTTTATCGTCCGGAGAATAGTTAAATGTGATACAGATCTTATCGGTAAATACCACCACTTGACGTATAAGCAGATCTATCACTTCTTGCTTGAAGGCTTCGTTGCTTGCTTGTTTGCCTAAGAAGGAAGACAGGAATGCATAGTAATCTTCTTTTGTCAGAGTGTCCTCCGCTTTAGCTTTTTCTATTGCGAGCTGATTCTTGAGAGCTTCCGTTTCTCCCTCAAGCTCGGTGAGGCGTTGCTTTGTTGTCGCAGTGAAGATCCCTTCTTCAATTGCTTTCATAATATTCTTAATCGCGCGCTCTTTCTCTTCGATCAGCGCCTGCAGGTTTATGATTGCTACGTTGGCTTCAAGCTCTTCTTTGTGAATGGCGTATGCTGCATCCACGACTCTGGGGATGAATCCGCTGTTAAGAACATCACAGCATACAGAGAAAACCTTGTTCTCTATTTCTTCCTTTTTGAGAGAGGGCATAGCGCATGGGCGAGTGTGCTTCTTTTTCTCAAAGCATTTGTAATAGTGGTATACGGCGCCGGACTTGCTTGTACCGGCCTCGCCCGTCATGAGCCCACCGCAGTCGCCGCAGAACAGCTTCCCGGACAAAAGGTAATTGCATTGTTCATAACGTCTGATGGGCCCGCGGCGGTTACCGTCGATAATTGAGCGAACATCGTTATATAAATCTTCGGACACTATGCGCGGAAAAATATCGTCCCCGGCATACTTTGGCTGTTTGAGCATTCTATAAATGGCTTGTAGCGTGAAGGGGTTTCCTTTTTTGTCTCTGATGCCCTCGGAGAACAGCGTTTTTTCGATTTCTCGCGCGTTTTTGCCCGAGGAGTAGTCAGAATACACACGAACCACCACCGCAGCCTCAGCGTCGTTAATTATGGGGCGTCGGTCTTTAAGAGAGTATCCATAGAGAAGATGTCCGCCTGTAAATTGTTTTTTCTTGCGCGATTCATTCATGCCGCGCTTAACTTTCTGGCTCAGTTCGGCAGAATAATATTCAGCCATGCCTTCAAGTAGGGACTCCAAAATGATTCCCTCCGGAGTGTCCGGGATGTTCTCGGTTGCAGAGATCAGTTTAACACCGTTGTCTCGGAGAGTCTTTTTGTGAATTGCAGATTCTATGCGGTTGCGGGAAAAACGGTCTCCCTTGTATACGATAACGTACTGCCAATTTCTTAGAGCGGCATCACGAAGCATAAACTGGAAAGCTGCGCGGTTGTCGTTGGTACCTGTGGTGGCACGGTCTATGTATTCCTGAACTACCGTAAAGCCGTTATCCTTTGCAAATTTGTGGCATACAGTAAGCTGTCCCTCGATTGACTGTTCGGTCTGACGTTCGGAAGAGTATCTCGCATATATGACAGCGGTTTTCACGAGTTTATTTCTCCTTAATAAAACTAAAGCTTTGAACGTTGCTTGAAAATGTAGATAAATCAAGCGTTTGAAGCGTTTTTCTGTTTTATGCAAATGCATTGCATTTGCATTGCATTTGTAATGCACGTGCAATGCAAAATTATGCAAAACAAACAAAACAAAAATATAAAGGAAAATACATATGTAGTATGTAGTATTGCGCGCGCGTGCGCGAGGACATTAACTGAGAGTGTTTTTGAGTTGTTTAATATAGTTTGAAATGTTCAAATCACAAAAGTTTAATATGATAGGGTCTAATTCGTCAAAGATAACATTATATCTTTCGCTGATTTCAGCAGGTATCTTCAAATATTCAAAATCAAAATCATTGCGCGGTACAGTAGAGAACTTGCCATCAAAATTCTTTTTCCATCCATCTGACAAAAACCAATATAAAGTACTTGTTACAAAAGACATTACAAAAGGTATTGGGCGGTTAGAATGAGAGGAAAAACTCATGAACACTTTTTCATAATTAAGCATACGAGAATCTGTAATGTTTACTTTTTGTGTAAAATCCGGGGCGTTGCTGTCCATCCACAAGCCAAAAAACAGGTACATATCAACGTCAAATGCGTCCATTATTTCTTGCCTTTTCTGTTCAGATATGTCGGCTTGAGAAACGTAAGAAACAGCGCATAAACGCGCCTTGAACATTGCAAAAAGAATGTAATCAATATGGTTGTGGATGCCGTGAACCTTTAGATAGGAAAGTCTACTAAATAGATCTGTCCAAAAAAAAGAAACAAAAGGAGCAGTTTCTTTTTGTATGGTAGTGATCTGTTTTTTAGGTTGCGCATCAGTCTTTTCTTTTGGAATAACAAAATAAAGTATAAACATCACTCCAATGATGATGACAACCGTGCCCAAAAACCCGCCCATTTTAATCCTCCAATATTTCGTACGCCTTCGCTAAGAGGGCGTTTTTTTTACGCATATCGAGGCGGGAACAGATAGACAGAAGCTCGCGTTCTATGTCACCGAGCGCATGATCAGATGTACTGTTGAATGTAACTGGCGCGTGGTTGTCGCCGATAATGCCATGGTTGTCGTGTATGGTCTGAGTATTATTTTCGCTGAAGTACGAAACTGGAACTCCAAAATAGTCGGCAATCTTTTTTATTGTGTCAAAACGAGGTATTGCGCCCTTTTCCGCCCATCCTTGAGGCGCAGAGCGCGAAATCCCAATGTCGTCAGCCATCTTTGAGCGAGATACTCCTTTTTGTTTGCAAAGCTCGATTAATTTAGAATAAAAATCCATTTTAAGACTCCTCTGTTAAAAAATATGAACTTATTGGAGAAAAAACACTTGACAAGTGTGCAGAAGTGCGCTAAAATGGACTAAACAGAACAAAGAAGGCACGCAAAAAGCCCCGAACTGTTCTGCGGCGATATTGGTCGGTTTAGTCATATTTAGTTCTACTAGCGATGAACATTATATCACTAAACCGACCTAAAGTCAAGTTTAATAAGGTTTAATCAACAAAAAAGGAGGAAGAATGGAGAAGCTTTACACTTGTGAAGAAGTCGCTGAGATGTTTAGTGTTAAGGTGACTACCGTGAGGTCGTGGATTAACAAGGGTAAGCTTAAAGCTTATCGAGTAGGTCGCCTTTATCGGATACACCCCAATGATCTGGAAGCGTTCAAAGAATCCGGGAGTGCATTATGACACCTGCTAATGTTGAATTTGTAAATCGTCCTCCGGCTTTTGAGGATATTCCTGAATACAGAATAAGATACTTTGCACGTGCGTTGGTTAGAGCAACTCGCGACTATAAGGAAAAACAAACAGGAGAAAATAATGAAAATAATCAAGCAGGAAGTCAAAACAACGTTTAATATTGAGATCGGCGTAGCGGATTTTTTAAAAGTTATTTCTAAGTTTCTTTCGAGCGAAGCTATGCAGGCAGTGTATCCAAATGCATGGTCCGGTATAGATATCCACGTTGATCTAACGGAAGATAACGTTCTTTGGATTATGCGTGAAACTGCGCGCTATGGTAACGGTGATACATATTCTGTCATTGCGCGTATTTTAGGGTTCGACGGTTGGTCGAATGCAATGCGTTCATCAAAAAAAGGCGGTTGCTTTGAAATGTCAGTATATATTCATGGCGACGCCATTGATTCCGGAGAGGGCATATGAAAATACTTGGATATATATATTCGGCGTTTCTTGCGTTGCTTGCAATAGTCGCTTGTTGGGCTGTGATCAGCTGGGTAGATATAGTTGCCGACAACAATCATCCGGATCCTGTTCACCATGAATATAATTTCTTCACGGTGGTATTCGGGGATGAATAAAGAACGCACTCAGTCTTGCGCTATGGCAATTCTTGACGGATGTACCGTTCTGGAAGCGTGCGATTTTTTGCAAGAGTCATGCTCCGCATCAGAACGGGCAGCCGTAGTTGCGGCTATATGGGATGAATATAGCCGCGGCAAAAATAACAGTAAAAAATAAGAGAACACTCGGAAGAGGTTGTCGAGCTCTACTCGATTGGAGGGAGTTAAGGGGGTAGGGGAATGAGGCCCAGCCCCCTTTTGCAACCTTAAAACACAAGGGAGAAACAAATGGCGAGAGAATATTTCCCGCACGATCACCATGCGCGTTCCGAACTCCGAGATCTGTGTATGAAACATGGAATGGAAGGGTGCGGCCTGTATTGGTGTCTTGTTGAGATCCTTCACGAGTCCGGAGGCAGTTTTAAGGAGAGTGACCTTGCGGCCATTGCTTATGAATTGCGGGTATCGGAAGAACTGTGCAATTCTGTAGTTAGAGAGTTTGGCTTGTTTACGGTCAAACGAGGTCGCGTATCTTCGGATCGCGTAATACGGAATCTTCAAAAGCGTACTGAGCTTTCTGCCGCGCGCAAAGCAGCTGCTGACGCCCGGTGGAAGCCCGACGAAAGCAGGAGAATAATAAAAAGCGTTGAAGAGTGGCGAGAGCTATATCTTGATAAGATTACTGCATTTGAAAACGAAGCAACGGAAACTGATCTTATAATCAACAGCGATATCTGGGATGTCAAACCCGCAATAAGCGGTTTGTTTGACATTCTCGAAAACATGACCGAGGTAAAAGTCGGGAAACGGCATGTTGAGATTTCTGATTATCTATATACCGTTTCGTTTTTCTTAGGCAGCAGGAGCCGCTTTGATGAGTTGCGCAGCATCCTTAAGGACGTTCAGGACAAAGCAAAGCATGGTCGTGTGCAAAACAAAATGAACTATCTATTATCGGCATTGTTTAATGCCGCGAAAATCAGTGGAGGGGGAGAAGTGTAATGGTGAAAGAGAACAGTGCATTGATGGCTGGCACGGTTCGCAGTGAACCGTCGGCATATATGTGCTGTGGCGAAAGCTTTTGGGCATTCGATCTTGAGGTTTTTCGGTATAGCGGTACTGCGGATGTTATTCCGGTCAACTGTCCGAAGCTTATCCTTGAGAGCGTAAAAAAAGGGGATAAGCTTAGCTTTGAAGGACAGTTAAGAAGCTATGCAAGAACCAATAACGGCGTTAGCAAGCTCTACATAGTCTTTTTCGTTCTTGGTATGCATCCATACGAGAGAGACATTAATGAGGTCTCTCTCGAAGGCTATATCTGCGATAGTCCGCACTTTAAGGTAACATCAAACAGAAGAGAGATCTGTTATTCGCTATTGGCGGTCAATCGCGGGTACCGTAAATCTGACTATATTCCTCAAGTCTTTTGGGGACGCACAGCTCGGCGCGTTTACAGATTGAAAACGGGAAATAGATTGTCTGTCATTGGAAGGCTGCAAAGCAGAACCTACACAACAAAAGACGGCAAAAGGACGGTCTATGAAGTCTCAGCGAGCCAAGCGTTGTTGATAACGGAGTAAATAATATCGGAGAGGGCACTTGCAATGGCATGTAAGAATTGCTTATTCACTCGCAATTGCGAGAATTATGATGCGGTAAAATGCAAGGGCTGTGAGAAATATGAGAACGGAGTACCTGTCGGTAGTCCTCTTTTGCCGGAAAGCGCTTGCTTTAAATGCAAGTACGAAAATACTTGTCTTGCTAAGCCAAAGGAGAAAAGCAGTTAAATATGGGCATCGGTAGAAATTGGACTCGCGAAGAGGAAGAAAAGCTTGCGGAGTGGTGGGGAATGCACAGCGTTGATGCGATTGCTGCGCGTTTGAACCGCTCTCGTGATGCGATCGTTGTTCGTGCGAGCAGACTGGGGCTCGGAGCACATCTTGCAAGCTCAGAGTGGATCTCCTTTAACGTGCTAATTAATGAGCTGGGTCTGAAGGGCGGTTATCAATGGCATCTACAAAAATTTACCGCCGCAGGACTGCTCGTTCATAAGCAACGTGTTAGAGACTGCTCGTTCAGAATGGTGGACCTTGAGGAGTTTTGGGCGTTCGCGGAACGGAATAAGCACATGTTTGATTTCTCGCGCCTTGAGGAAAATGCACTTGGCGCGGAGCCTGGATGGGTTAAAGTCAAACGCACAGAGGATTTCAAACGCAGCTCTGCAGTTAAGCCGCATAATGCGAAATGGACCAAGCAGGAGGACGAGGCGCTTCTTCGATTGCTTAAGGCATACCGCTATACATACCCGGAAATAGCAGAGAGGCTGTGTAGATCCGAGGGAGCGATACAACGGCGCGTGATTGACCTTGGTATCAAAGAACGGCCGATTAAGGCTGATAATCACACTCTTTGGACGGATGAACAGATTAGCACTCTCTGTCGGATGATAAAGGCCGGCAGTAATTACGAAAGCATGAGCCGCGTTATAGGGAAGTCAGCTAAGGCGATACGCGGGAAAGTGTTCACCGTATATTTAACTGAGGACCTAAATAAAGTGTGTGCTCTGCTCGGAGAGGGCAATTGGGGGGATAATAGACCGCCAAGAACCGTTAAACAGAGGCAGTGCATGAACCTTGAAGAGAAAAAAGAGCTTAAAGAACAAATGGGTAAAATTGCGTCTTTGTTATTGTCTCAAGTTCGCAAGCACTTTCAAGATCAAGACAATTGGCAACGTCATTTATGTCAGAACTGGGATGAAGTCAGGGGATGCACCGTGAACGGTACCGACTGTGACGGTTGCGAAGCGTTTGAGAGAATACGACCGCAATACTGTGTGCGGTGCGGAGCGACATTCTTTGAGCGCGCGCCGAATCGCAGATGTGAATCCTGCAGGACGCAGAGAAAAAAACAAGCTTATAAAAAATACTTGAGAATACACTCGAAAGAACAAGGAGAAAAAATGCCATGACAAACACAGCAAAAGAAAGTAATGCACAGGAAAAGGCAAGAGGACAGCTCGTGTGGATCCCGATTGAGCAGCTGTATTCGCACCCGGACAATCCTCGCAAGGAGCTTGGAGATCTTAGCGAGCTTGCTGAGAGCATAAAGCAAAAGGGAATTATGCAGAACTTGACCGTCGTTCCGAGGGGAGAGGGCGGATACACTGTGGTGATCGGACACAGGAGGACAGGCGCCGCGAAGCTTGCCGGTTTGACTGAGCTTCCGTGTGTGATAACATCGATGACGGATCAGGAGCAAGTCGCAACAATGCTACTTGAAAATATTCAACGTTCGGATCTTACTCCCTTTGAGCAAGCGCAGGGCTTTCAGATGATGATTGACCTGGGCGACAGTGTAGAAGGTATATCGGACAAGACCGGCTTTTCCAAAACTACGGTTAGACGCCGACTGAAGATGGCTGAGCTAAATCAGGAAACGCTTAAAGCTGTATCGGAGCGACAGCTTTCTCTGCTTGATTTTGACAGACTTGCAGAAATCGAAGATATACAGCAGCGAGACAAGGTTCTTGAGCAGATCGGTACAAATAATTTTAATTCGGCGCTCGCGAACGCAATAAAGAAACAAAATATTGAGAAAAACCTTCCGATCGCAAAGGAACAAATAAAGAAATTGCACGCTAATAAGATCAGATATAGCGAGACTTATAGTAGCAAGTATGACCGTGTTGGCTCAACGATCTATATTTATGAGTGGGATCCAAAGACTCCTCTTGTAGAGGTCAAAGAGGGCGACGCGCGAAAACTGTATTACTATCTTGATGAGGACTACGGTAGGGTAAGTTTTTACGTTGAAAGACCTCGGGCAAAACCGGTGAAGAGACCAAAGGCTGAGCTCGATCGCGAAAAATACATAACTGAAACAAGAGAAAAATTAGAAGAGCTGTCTGCAGATGCATATCGGCTCAGATCAGAATTCGTTCAGAATTTCCGCGCCGGAAGCAAGACTGTTGAACAGCTGCTTGAGGGAGCTGTGATTGCGGCGATGTTTCAAGCGGCGTCTTATGTATCCGGCAGGTCCAATGAAATTAAAAGCGTTCTTGGTATAGATGGATCAATGTACGGGAACGAGATGGAAAGACATTGTTTAAAAAATATCTCCGAGAAAAAATTAAAAGTTTATCCCGGAATCATATATGCGGCGTTTTCAGACGATGCAAGGTTTTCGTACTGGCAAGGATACAGTTACTATTTCCCGGAACACAACGAAAATGTAAGGCTGGATGCTCTGTATGATTGGCTTATCTCCCTCGGATACGAGATGAGTGATGAGGAGCGGCAGCTTCGAGACGGAACGCATCCCCTGTTTGTTGATAAGGATAAAGTGAAGAAGCCAGACGACGCTGAAATGCTCGAAAAGCTCAAAGAAACTTATGATGTGACGGAGGAGAGTTAATGCAGGGGCATAAGGGACGGTTGATAGAGAGCGGGCTGCTAAGTCCGCTCTCCCCGGAAGAAACCGTAAAGAGGATGGGAATTCTATTGCGCGTAGAGAACGGCGCGAAGATCCCCGCTGAAGAAGTCCCGAATTATGTTGTTTTTCGCGCGGACAAGCCATTCACGCACGTTTCTTTAGCCGCAAACAAACGTTGTGAGGATGCTGAGCTGATTGCAGATCATCTCTACTATTACGAAGCCTATCGTTTGTGCAGAGAGTTAGCAAGCAAGGATCCTGAACAACCGGAGAGGGCATTAAAGCATCTTCCAAAGTTCGAAATGTATAAGATCTGTTCTCATAAAGAATGGGGGTCGTGGGTAACTGACAAATCTCAGATCAGTATTTTTGATTCGGAGGAGAGGGAATGAACGTAGTCTTAGAAAAACTATTAAAGGTGATAGATCTGTTCGGGGAAGATCTTTCGCTTTGCGACGCATGCAATAGATCTCCGTCAGACTGTGATGCTTGCAAAAACGAACAGCTTGCAGAATTTCTTTTATCACATGGATGCATTGTTTTCCCTGTGTTGCCGGGAGACAAGATATACATGCTTCTTTGTGATGATGTACTTGAAAACCCTTGGTTCATAAGTGAAGAAACGGTAACGGAGGTTTGCTCCAAGGGGTTTTATCTCAGCGGTTATGTTCCGCCAAGAGATGATCGAGGGACCTTCATCCCTTATGATGAGTTAAGCCGGGACTGCTTCATTTCTTTTGAAGCAGCGCAAAACGCTCTTGCGAAAAAGGAGAAAAAATGAAAACAAAAAAACAGATAGTAACTGATATTATCAAAAACCTTGGTGTTCCTGCGAGCTGGCAGGGGTTCTATTGTGTCAGATGCGCGATCTTGCTTGCGCTTGACGATTTTACGTACATAAACGCCATTACCAAAAGACTATACCCTGCAGTAGCAAAAGAATTGAACACTACTGCGTCACGTTGTGAACGCGCTATCAGACACGCTATCGAAGGTGGTTGGCTGCGGGGCGACGAATCCCTTCAAAAAAAGCTCTTTGGATACACCGTGGATCAAGAAAAAGGCTGTCCAACGAATAGCGAATTTATTGCTACAATAGCCGACTGGGTAAATATGCTGCAATCTTCCGGAGAGGAACAGATGTGACCGAAAGAGAAAGATTGATAGAGTTGCTTGAAGAAGAAAACGCTTTTTCAAGATATATGACCGCAGACGAGCGCAGAGAAAAACTTGCCGACTATCTCCTTGCAAACGGCGTTATCGTGCCGCCTTGTAAGGTGGGGGATACTATGTATAAGGTTTGCACAGTTAATTCAAGGATAAAAATGGGTCAACTGTGGGACGGAAAAGTTGTAGAAACAAACTGCGATAGGTGCGGTTACAGAAATTGCTCTTGCTATGATATCGGCTTAAGAAAGCACGACCCCGACACGATGATTGATGTTATTGTGCCCAAGAAAATATATTCGGCTGAATTTTTGATAAGGATAATGCCCTACGTTGGCACGATTTGGTTTAATACCGAAGAAGAAGCCGAGAAAGCACTTGAAAGGAGCAAGGAATGAAAGAAATATTACCGTCATTGCCGTTTGCTAACGGAATGAGTTATGAGCTTTTTCTTGAATGCTTCTGCTATCGTTGCAAAAAGCACAAGGTAAATGAGGACGGATTTTGTGCTTTTGTTAAAGACGGCGGTTGCCCCATCGAAAACGCTATGGAAGATGCAAGATTTGGAGAGTCTTTTCCGAGTGAGGATATTGTGCGAATTGTTGAGGACGGCAAAACAAAACATTGGAACGTGTGCAAGGCTTTTGAAACCGACAATAAAGCCCTTGCGGAAGCGCATCAAGCGTTGTTTACAGACCCACCCAACCGAGAAAGGCGGTGAGGGGTGATGGCTGGATATTTGAATTTGAAACTAAAAGACGGAGTTGTGCCGTCAGCATTGGTTAAATATGGATTTTCGCCAAAATATGATGAAGACACAGGCGAAATCAAAGAATATAAAAAGAAAATTCATATTGAGGGCAAAAAGCCTGATGAAAAACATTTTACCTTTGTCCTTTATACAAAACATATAATGGGCGGTATATTTCGCAGAAGTTTTTATTATGAAGCGTGGATGTCGGGATTTAGTTGGAGTAATGTGTGTGAAAAAGAAGCATTGCACTTACTTTATGATTTATTCATTGACGGAATTGTAGAACCTGCCGAAATTCCACGCACACCAAGAGAAAGAGGTGAGGGATGATGGCAAGTTGTAAAAATTGCTTGCATATTGATATATGCGATAAATTAAGACCTATTGAATATTGTATGGATAAGACTTGTTCTCGTTTTCAAAACAAAGCCGATGTTGTGGAAGTGGTGCGGTGTAAGGATTGCAAGCACGCAAGAAGGACTGTTTATTGCTATTACGGTTGTAAAGTTGATGGGAGCATTGCTCACAACGAAACGGATTTTTGCAGTTACGGAGAGAGGAAAGAGGAATGACAGACACAGAGATTATTAAGGCTTTGGAGTGATGCTTGTTGGACAACGAACAGCACAACGAGCGATGTGAGGAGTGCCCTCTGTACGAAACATACGATGTTATATGTCAAAACCTATTAGCTTGCGATGCTCTCGACCTCATCAACCGCCAAAAAGCAGAGATTGAGAGGCTGGAATATACCTTGCTTGGCGTTATGCACAGCGTTGATAAATGGCTTGACGGCGACGAATTGAAGCAAGGCAAGGTTGAAAGAGCCGCAACAATGCGTGAAAAGACCTTGCAGATTGTGGAAGAAAAAGCGGCAGAGATTGAGAGGTTGACAAGTCTTTGCGCATCCAAGGATGTTATCATTAACAGTCAAGAGGCAGACCTCGAAAGACTTAACAAAAACCTCGAAGCTTACGCCTTGCAGTACGGAACGGCTAATGACCAAAGCGAGAAACTTAAATCAAACCGAGCTGAAGCAGTCAAAGAATTTGCGGAGAGGTTGCGTGGGCGTTTTAAGACGGAGCCGATTTTATTTGAGGAGTTGTGCTATAAGATTGACATCCTCGCAAAAGAACTGATAGGCGGTGAGGATACAGCCTATGACACTTGAAGAAGCTAAGAAGGCTGCTGAAAACAAAAGCAGAATAATACTCACCTTGCCAATGATGCCGGGCGTTAAGATGAGTTTTACCGCAGACGAGGCCGGAGAATTTCGGCGCCGCGGTGGTGCTTGTCAATACATACGTCTTGTGGACAGTGTGGGATGTGTTGTTATAGCAAATCCTAAAGACTGCAGATTGGAGGAAAAAGATGAGAACTTGTAAGCATTGCGGGGACAAGCTGGATAACCTTATAGATTCCGATGACATCGTTGTGAGCATTGGAAACGTTAAGCTTAAATCAGATCTGTGTTTTGATTGCCGCAAAGAGCTTGTGAATATAAACAAAAGGTTTTTAACAAAACGCAAGAAAAAGAAGAAAGGGGGATGATATTATGCGGGAAGTATTTATATTTAGTCCGCCGGCGATCGTTGTCGTGGTAGGATTTGCGATAATGTGTATAGGCTCCAAGAGGAAAGACGAATGTCTTTTGTCGTTGGGCAATGGACTGTTCCTGGTGGGGATGCTTGCATTTGCTTTGGTATGTGTATTTTCTGAGTAGGGAGGGGGCGAAAAAATGCAGATCAAATCATCTGAAACAGCTGAACAGGAGGTGGTTGTTGAATATTGCGATCTGAAGGGCATTCCCATAGTACATATACCTAACGAGGGGAAGCGCAGCATAGTGACCGGTGCTACGCTGAAGCGCATGGGCCTACGTAAAGGATTTCCGGATCTCTTCGTTTGTTTAGCGCGTGGGACGTATCACGGTTTATTTATCGAAATGAAATACGGCAAAGGGAAAACCTCGAACGAACAAAAGGCTTGGCTTAGTAAGCTTAGCTACGAAGGGTATGCTTGCGCCGTTTGCTATGACGCAAATGAGGCGATAACTTTAATAGAAACGTACACAAGAAGGAGGAAAGACGATGCCGACTAAAATCGTTATAAAAGAACCGGGCAAACTTCCGCGGCTCTGCGAAGTGGAAGATCCTTGGCAAGAAGCGTTGCGGTATATGGAAAGGCCGACGCTTATAGGGGCCAAGGACAATATCGGAGTTGTGTGTGACGCCAGCTCCAAAGCGCAACCTTATAACTTTACTCTTGGCATAAGATTTAACGGCACGGTACTATTTGTTGCTCGCAAAGAGGGCTACATGGACGACATTGATTATTCATCCTTCAAGAAGCTTTTTTCGTTTTTGTATGAGGTGAATGATGAAGAGGTTTCTGAAGATGGTGGTTGATATCGTTTTAATGCTTTTTTCATTCCGCGGGAAAATGGTGGATGATGCCATCAATGCGGGATACGTAGATTACTCGGGAGAGGGAAGGGACAAACATGGAAAATAAAAAGTATAACTGCGCGGATTGCGCTAACAGAAAAACATCGCTATGCGAACTGTGCAGGCATATTAAAAAGCCGAGCGGAAGCGAAACAAGGCCTACTATGTATGTTGGAATGAGAACGGACACAAACACCAAACGAACAGTCGAAGCGGGGCGTTTAGCTTCGTTAATAGAAGGCTATATACGGCTCGGGCTATCTGTACCGGTTGCGGTAGTGATAGAATACAACAAATTGTCGGAGGGGCGATAATGGCCCGCACTAAGATGTACTACAGATGGGAGATCCCCACCGGCGTAGTTGCGATAGTGAAAAGCGTGTGCGCAGATTATGAACGGCGAGAATGTGCAATTAAATATGCTGCCATAACCGGTGCTGTGCTTGAGCGATATGTGGAGCTCAACGCCGTGATCGATACCGCACTTGAATGTGTAGAGAGTGGAATAAGGCGTGAATTACTGAGAGATATTCAGCTGGGGAGAGGTTACGACTTTTCAGGCGCTTCGCCGTTTCTCGCTAAGAACACATATTATCTCCGCAAGCGCAAGCTTATACATGATATAGCACAGGGGCTCTCGCTCATTCCCTGAGCTGTTTAAAAGCATCAGAGCATTTCGGTGAGAGCCTCAAAAACAAAATAATAAATTGCGACTAAAAACATAATAGTCTGTGTTACGATTAAACATAGGTGATGTGCCATATACCCTTGAGGTTAGAGCCCTTTATTCCAAAACGGAGTAATGGGCGTTTTTTGTTTTCGGTCGCAAAAACAAGGAGACGCTATGGATAACAAAAAGAAGAGCACAAAAACTACTGAGGATAAGAAGGAGAGGGCAGTATCGGTTAAGAAAGCAAAGGAGAGGGCATCTGCATCCAAAAAGACAAAGGAGAGGGCAGTTACCTCTGTTGATAGCAGGGGGCGAAATCCTGATGGTACTTTTGCACCGGGCAACGATTGCGCCGAAAAGTATGACGATAAGTACGCGGATATGCTCTTGGACTTTTTCAGCAAACCACTCTCAAGAGTAGAGTATAAGCGAACGTACAAAGCTGGAGAGATAGCGAGCGAGACCCCTATAGAGTTTATCAATGATTTTCCGACAATGGGAATGTTTGCTCGCTCGATAGGAGTGTCCGTTTCTGCGTTGAAGGCCTGGGCTGGCATAACAGAAGACGGCAAGTACAGGCACGCCCGTTTCGCCTCCGCTTACGCGCGCGTAAAAGAATGGGCAGGTGGAATGATAGAATCGGGCGCGCTATCAGGCAAGGTCGATGCCAATATGGCCAAATTTGTCCTAACAAACGATTACGGAAAGCAGGACAAGCAGATTATCGATACTCATGTCAACGGTATCGACGAAAAAGACCTTGCGCTTCTTCAAAGAGTAGAGGCTCGCCTGGCAGAACAGAGGGCGGCAGAAAACGATGGTAGCAACGCGAAAGCCTAACGCCGGGATTGATGCAGGGGCGTATATGCAACGCATCAGAGAGGCAGAATTTGAGTACTGCAGGGGCGATGTGGTTTATTGGGCTAATAATTATTGCGTGATCGAGGATAAGGATTCTCCTGAAATCGTTGTTCCTTTTAAGGGCTGGCCGGCACAGAATCAAGTACTCAGGGATTTTAGCGAAAACCGACTCAATTTGATTTTGAAGGCAAGACAGCTTGGTATAACTTGGCTTGCGCTATATTTCTGTTTGCACGATCTGATCTTTAACATTGGCCATACTGTTGTGGCACTATCCAAGACCGAGGAGGATGCAAAAGAGTTAGTAAGGCGCGCAAGCACGGTTTTAAGTAATATGCCGGAGCTTCTGAAGGGCGGTCATATTACTTGGGAGGCCACTACCACAGTAATTTATATCACTGATAGTTCCGGGCAGCTTGTGTCAACGTTTAAAGCTTTTCCTGCATCACCATCTGCGGGACGTTCGTTTACGGGGAACATATTGCTTCTTGACGAGTGGGCGTTTCAGCAGTTTGCTGAGGAAATATGGATTTCAGCGTATCCTACTATCAACCGTCCTACTGGCGGTAAAGTTATTGGTCTGTCAACTATCCTCCGTGGAACGCTGTTCGAACGGTTGTGGATAGAGGACAACGCGTTCCACAAAATATTTCTCGGTGTGTTCTGCGATCCGCGCAGAACTAAGGAATGGTATGATCGTACTGCGCTTGATTTGGGCATAAAGGTTAAGCAGGAATATCCAAGAACGGCTGAAGAGGCATTGTCCAACCTTGGCGGAAGCTTCTTCTCCGAGTTTGATTACAACGTTCACACCTGTGAACCGTTCCCGATACCGTCCGATTGGACGATCTATAACACGATGGACTACGGTCTTGATATGTTTGCGCATTATAAAGTCGCAATTGATAACGAGAACGTTGCGCACGTGTTTCACGAAATATATGAGAGTGGTCTGATTATATCCGATGCTGCCGCGCGAGTTAAGACCGCTGAACTCATAGAGAATGAAGACGGATCCGTTAGCACGTGGTATTTGCCGCGCGCCAGACTTGCTCCCCCGGATATGTGGAACTCTTCGCAAGAATCCGGCAAAAGCAAAGCGTTATTGTTCTCGGAATCCGGTATCGACCTTGTTAGATCTAATAACGACAGAGCTGCGGGATGGCTCGCGTTAAAAGAACTAATGAAGGTCAGAAAATTGCCTGATGGATCTTCGGTGGCTCGGTTAAAAATATTCCGAACCTGTAAGCACTTGATCAGGACATTACCACAGATTCTTGTGGATGAAAGAAGACCGGATGACTGCGCCAAGGAACCTCACGAGCTCACGCATGCACCTGATGCACTGAGGTATTTTGCTATATACTGGATCAAACCGCCGGAGGCCGCAGCGCCTAAGCGTGTTAAATACCGCCCTGATATCCTTGAGGACTACAAACGCGCAAGTCTTGAGGAGAGACAGGAGATTATTAAAAAGTACGGAGAGCCTATTTTATGAAAATAAATGAATCAAGCAACAAGCTTGAATTTTTTAAGGAACTATATGCCGAAGCTCGCGCGGCGTCGGAAACTTTACACGATTCATTGCAAAAATATGTTGCACAGTATAAGGGAAGCCGGGAGATTGACGGCTCTGAGGTTGAAGCTAAGCATGTCCGAAACATAACCTATGAGCTGATAGAGTCCCAGGTAACGAGTTATATCCCAACCCCCGCAGTGTCTGCGAAAATGTGGAGCGAGCAAAATGACCGCAATGCTAAGAGCGTGGAGACGCTGTTGAGAAACAAGCGTAACGAGCTGCCGTTTGAAAAATTCAACGATATGGACGAGCGTTTTTGCCCTACATACGGTGGATCTGTGTGGCTTGTTGAGTGGGATGAATCAATCGTCAATGCCAATAGCGTTGGTGACATAAAAGTTACCTGTTTGAGCCCTACGCACTTCACCGGGCAACCTAATATTTTTGAGATCTCAGAAATGGAATATTGCTTTATCGAATTTGAAACCACTAAGGAGGATATCGTTCGTAAGTACAAAGTATCAGTTGAGATCGCAGAAGAAGCCGAGTCCGAGGAAAACGCAGATGACAAGACCGCTACGCTTATCGTGTGTTATTACAAAAACGACGAAGGCAAGGTGTGTCAGTACGTGTGGAGTGGAGATACCGAAATTCTTGATATCGACGATTATTACTCACGCAAACGTAAGGTTTGTAAAAAGTGCGGCAAACGCAAGGAACAGTGCAAGTGTGATGATGCAGAATATGAGCTTGAAAGCGAAGAATATGAAGAGCTTGATAGAGACATTCGGCGCACTGACGGTAGTGTTATCCCCGCTATGAGCGAAGTTATTAAGGACGGTAGGGTCGTTATGACCACCGAGAGCAGACAAGCGGTGTACGAGGACGGCCGCGTTGTTCTTGATGACGTGGGAGGCATTATGTTGCCTGCAGCGATAGACGTTGAGGTGCCAAAGATGGAGCCTACAAAGTTGCCCTTCTATCGTCCGACGCTGTTCCCGATCGTTATACGAAAGAATACTTCACAGGAAGATAGCCTTCTCGGACAGTCGGACTGCGAATTCATCAGGCCTCAGCAACAGGCTATAAACAAGCTTGAATCACGCATTCTTAAGAAAATGATGAGCGCGGGTGTGTATCCTGTTGTTCCTAAGGATTTTGACATGGAGTTAGACGAAACGCTTTTCGAGCGCGTATTCCGAGCAAGTCCTGAGAATTACAGAATGTTCGGCCGCGTGGATCTTAGCGTTGATATCTCAAGAGACGTTGCGGCTGCTGACAGAATGTACGATCAAGCAAAGCGTATTCTCGGAATTACAGATTCTTTCCAAGGTCAGTACGATAGTTCTGCGCAGTCGGGAAGAGCGAAGCAACTGCAGATTCAACAGGCGGCGGGACGACTAAGCTCTAAACGGCAGATGAAAAATGCCGCGTATGCGGAGATAGATAAGATCATCTTCCAGTACTATCTTGCCTATGCAGATGAACCGCGCCCCGCTGCATACAGAGATTCGTTCGGTAAGATTCAAAACCGCTTTTTCAATCGATATGACTTTATTGAAAGAGACGAATCGGGGGAATATTACTACAATGACGAGTATCTGTTCTCAACGGATGCAACGATAGATCTTGAAAATTCGAGAGAGCTTTTGTGGCAGGAAAACAGGCAAAATTATCAGACGGGAGCTTATGGAGATCCTGCGTTGCCGCAAACTCAGCTGTTGTTCTGGCTAAATATGGAAAGTGCACACTATCCGTTCGCTCATGACAACGTTGAGCGTTTGAGAGAAGAGATCAAGCAAATGGAGCTTGCGCGTCAAAATCAAAACGAAATAGACTCGCTGAAAAAAGAGATCGAGAATCGAAAAGAATATGAAGAGTATTTAAAGAATTTGATAAACGGGGGTAATAACAATGGCGGTATTTAGCGCACCGAAGAAAAATCTTAGTCAGATTGCTATGAAAGATCCCGATGGCGGCGGCACCGGAAAATCGCCAAAGGCCCAAGACCCTGTGACTGTTATACCGAAATACGAAGATAATGTTGCTGTGGTGAGTGGCAGTCAGGTGAGTGTTCCATATACGACGCCAGTGCATGTGGGTGACACAAACAATTTAAAAAATGCCGCCAGCAACGTAATAAAAGGCGAAGGCATAGGAACTATAACGCCAAATAATAAAGATTATTTGACATCTGTGCCATCATCAGCACCTAAATATAAAGATAACCTTCCTGAAGTACCTAATGCCGAGATCGGCGGCTCGAGCGAGAGAGAGGGGGCGCTTACTGTCGGCGATACAACAGTTCCGGAACAGGTGGCAGGTGCAACTGTTACCGGCGCAGGAAATCTCCCCGGTTCTTCGTGGGAAGGAACAACTCCAATTGATAGCTATGAAGAGTACCTTCGCAAAAATCAGACGATTTTGGAGGGAGCATACAACGACTCCGTTGCTTACTACGATAATCGAAGAAACAGCACACTTAAAGCTTTGGAGGAACAGCGTAAGGCTGCGGAACAGGCGGCTGAGATCGAGCGTGAACGGTTGGTAGTGGATGCGCGTTCTAGCTATGCTCAAAACTTGGCAACTCATGGAGCTAACGCAGAAGCCCTCGGACGAATGGGCCTCACCGGAAGCGGATATAGCGATTATCTTGATTCAAGGGCTTATGCAACTCAGCGAGCTGAAACACAAAACGCGAATGCACAGGCACAAGCTGTCAAGCGCGAGGCAAGCTATATAGAATCTACTGGCAAGATAGCAGCCGATAATGAAGCTGAAGAAGGAAAGATGCTTGCTAAGTCTACGTATCTCTCAAATCTTATGAGCAATGATGCCAATATAGCAAAGCATCGATTTGAAGAAGAGCAAAAGGCCGAGGCGGAAGCGAAAGCGGCAGCTGAAAAGGTTGAATCCGATGCTAAATATGCTACAAACGCATATTACGAATTCCTTGCTTCTGCAAATCAGGGAGCGTACACGGTAGAACAGGCAAAACAGCTTGCAGCAGATTACGGTTTGTCTGAAACTCAAACACAAAGCCTTGTTAGTGCTGCAGAAACATATCATACCAATGAGCGCAACGCTGTTCTTGGTGCTTTTAGAACGGCCATTGACACGTATGGTGATGAATATGACGTTTCCGAGATTACACGCGCTGAAGAGTCCGGAGAAATTACCAAGCCCGAGGCGAACGATCTGCGCGGAAGATATAACGACAAGGTTCTTTCCGATGTTACTGCAATTATCAAGAGCGGTAACGAGGAGGCTATTACTTCCGCTCTTCAGACTGTAGATGCGTTGCACAATGCGGGAAAGATCACAACTGATACATATCAATCCAGTTACTTAGCGTTCTATAAGTATCAAGTACAGTATGCATTGCAGAATAATCCTGTATCGACTTTACCCGTAGTCTTTGTGAATGTGAAAAAAGCACAACAGCAAGGTAAGCTCTCAGAAAGCGGATTTGTAACCATTAAAAAAACTGCAGGAGTAGTGGGAGATGTTATCAACCAAGATGCAACAAATACGCGCATTGATTACGATACTTGGTACGGGCGCAGATTGGTTTATAAAATGGGCACAGAGGATAGTTTCCGTCCTTTGAGCACAGAACCGGTTAATAAAGAACTTTCAAGTATCCTAGAGATAGTAGCATCAGTTAATGGTGGGTTGAAAGAAGGAGTGTTCGTTGACATCAATGATAAGCAATACGTTTACGTAAAAGATGGCGATAAAGCTCCCGCATGGTACGAAACTTGGTATGTCTAAGAAGTTTAAATTAAATTGTGAGGACAAAAAATGGGAATAACGGCATTAGCAAATCAAATGCATAGCACAAAATCGACGGTGGCAACACCGTCGATTCGTGGCATTGCAGCGAATAATAACTCGTTAACTCAGAGCGCCGGGAAGATACCGTTTGCGGATAACCAAGATAAGAACAACGGTGGTGTTATCGGCGGTGTTGGTTACCTTGGCGAAAAGCTTGCGGTAGGTTTTGTTTCGAGTGTTGAGGGGCTCTTCGATTATACCGGCGCGGGACTTGCTAAGCTCTTCGGTGCGGACGATTGGGCCGAGGATGTTATGAAAAACGACTGGTTCGGTGATTGGTACAGCCATCCGGAAGAATGGTACAACCCCTCTAAAGGATGGCAAACTGCAGGTGACGTTGCGGGTGGTATAGGAACGAGCTTGCCGGCAATTTTGGCAGCGACCGGGGCAGTTGCGCTTGCTGCAGGTACAGGCGGTGCGGCCGCGCCTGTTTCTGCGGGTCTTCTTAAGGTTGCGGGAGGTTCTGCGGCAGCTCTGGTGTCTACTCTTGGCGCGGCAGGCAACGCAACAAAACAAGCATATCGCGAGACCGGAGAACTCGGCGCAAAGGAATTTGGATATGGCGCTCTTTCGGGTATAAGCGAAGGTGCGATGGAAGGCGTAACAAACGCCTTGAGTCTTGGCGGCGGAACTGTTATTAAAAACATTTCTAAGTCTTTTGCAAAGCAAACGGCAAAATCTATAGGCAGGAATACAGTTCTCAAAAATATCGCGGGCGGTTTTGTCGGCGAAGCATTTGAGGAAGGTGTTCAGGAGTTTATAGATCCTTATTGGCAGAGAATGACATACAACAAGGATGCAAAAAACGCCAGCGCTCAGGAGATTGCATATGCTGCTTTTGTTGGCGGTATGAGCGGTATGCTGATGAGCGGCGGAGATGTCGCCGTGAGAGCTACTAACAGCCTTGTCAAAGGCAACAATCTTGCGGGAAGAGGTCTTGCTGGCGAGGTTATGGGGCTTTCCGAAAAAATATCCGCGTTTGAGTCCGAGAACAACACCGGGGATGAAACCTTCCAAAATGTCAAAAGTATTTACGGAGATCTTCGCGCAAGTCTTTCTGCTACTGACGGTAAGATAGTTACCGCTACACAAAAGAGGCTCCTCGGTGAGCTGCACCGTGAGAACACCGTTGCGGTATTTAAGCCTATGATTATAAAAAGCGCCGCTGACATTGTCAACAGCGCAGATGTTATTGCGGAAAAGTTAAATGAATACGGTTACAAGACTAAGGACGGCAAAGCTGTAACGTTTACCGCCGAGCAGATCAGAGAGGGAATAGACACTAAGGATCCTAACTCATTTGCAGAGGCATTAAAAACCAATGATGTCCTCAGAACTCTTGCCGTGGCGAATGCAACAGGTCAGCTTGTTATGGACAATACGCGTTTTATGGAAGCTACGCTTAAGGGTAAACAGCTTGCATCTCAGACGGATCTTGATAACTTTTTAAGAACAGCAAAGCCCGAAGAGATCGCCGCTGTTTCTCGCGAACTTAACATTGAAAACTGGGAAACCTTGGATGCTGAAATGTTCAATGAGAAGATCGGGGAATTTATAGAAAACGGAGGCGTAGAACGTTACGCTGAACGCCGCAGAGCGATTCGCGACATTCAGGCAATACCTGCAGCGTCTGCGCGTCCTATGCCGCAGTTCTTCCGTTCCACCAAGGACGGTACCGTAAGATATACGGACGGTTTAGCTGATATCGCGGTCACCAAGAACGGAGACGCCTATACCATATACGACTATACAACAGGTATACAGACGCAGGAAATGAGCCGTGCAGAGCTTAACAAGCGCTTAAAGGAGCATAAGGAACGCAAAGCTTCCATTGATGCGGCAACAAGAGCAGAAGCGGATACTGTAGCTGAGATCTCTCGTGGTGTGGAAGCGGCAGATGCATTTGCGCGCGAAAATATTGAGGACTACGCAAAGCTCAGCGCACCGAATCAAAGTATGATCCGCAAGCTTATCCGCGAAGGACGAGCTATGGGAATAAGCGACGAGGAGCTTTTGACGTTTGCGAGGATCTCTGCCCGATCGGGACTTGATATAGTCTTCAGCAAAGAAAAAAGCTTTGTAAAACAAGACGGTACGTATGCAGACGGAGCAATAGATCTTAAAAACAACCGTATCATCATAAACCCCGAGGCTAAGTCGAGGACCGGAGAGGCTATACTTATCCACGAGCTTACTCACGCAATATACGTGAAGGACGGTGTTCTCACCGTTGCCAAAGGTCTTGAGCTGATGACTGATGCGGAGAAGGAGAAGATCCGCAAGCGATATGCAAAGATAGGTCAGACCAGCGCAATTGTTCTTATGGATGAGATAAACGCGCACTTTGCGGAGCATACTCTATCGAATAAGAACGTGCTTGAAAGACTTGTTGCGGAAAAACCTACTCTCAAGGATAAGATCCTCGGCTTCTTCAGCACAGCAACGAAAGACTACGGTACCGATAAAAAGCTCATAAAGGCTTCGGAACGGCTGTTTAAACAGTACAAGAAGCTCTTTGACGAATTCTCCGATCGGAACTTCCAAAATAACGCATCCACGCTTGATGGCATAAAAATACCCGTAACAAGCATGAATGATGAAAACATGCACGTTACAGGTGATAATGTTCCAACAAGAAGAAAAGATAGAATAGAAAAAGCAAGTTGGTACAATATAAAGGGGTTAACCGTTCAAGACAAAGCGGATGGTATTGCCGTTGCGAATTTTATCAATGAAGTAAATCAAATGATTGATCGCTCAAAGCGTAGCAAACGAAAGCTTAAAATTGGCATGGTGTCAAAACAGCACGAAGCTATCGTTGACTCACTTATGAGTACAATAAAGGAGGATTTTTCAGCAGCTGGATATGAACTGTGGATTGACGGAACTTTTGCTGAACACATTGAATTTAGGCATGGAAAAAATGGAAAGGCAGATAGTTCGATGGCTTCAGATGAAGATAAAATGTTAATTCCGTGGGCTGCTCAGAATGCAGAAAAAATCGAATTTTTAAGAGATAAGAATGGTAAAATAAAAAGTTCTAACAGATTCTTTAACAGTGATGGTACAGGCGCACCTGAAATAAGATTGGAGAAAAGCACATCTGATGGTGTTGTCTATGTATCCGAATGTGTGCCTGACAGCAAAAACAAGAAGATTTGGATAACAAGTGCATACACAAATAAAAATGGTAGCAAGGGTCAACTGTTGAACATGGATTCAATTGAATCCCCGCAACCTACGTCCAAAACGTCTTTTGACGGCAATGCTACCAATAAAAGTATATCCAAGTTTTTGAAAAAAAGCAATACTTTTGATGAAACTTCTTTGGAAAATTCAAAAAGAAAGCAATATGCACTTCCCGAGACAGACAGCAAAGGCGCTGCATTAACGCAGGAACAGCGAGAATATTTTGCAAATTCCAAGCAGTTTGATAGCAATGGTAGACTCCAGGTGATGTACCAGGGTGCCGCCGAGGAATTCTACACTTTTGATAAGAAAAAATCAAAGGGATCTAATCTGTACGGTCGAGGGTTTTACTTTACCAATAGCGCAGCTCAGGCAATGCACTACGGGAACGTTCGCGGATATTATCTAAATATCACAAATCCGGTATCTTCTACAGAAAAGACGATTACGCGCATGCAGATGAGAAAATTTCTCAATGCGGTTGCGGAAAACGAAGATTACAGCATAGAAAACTACGGAACGTATGACGTAGCTGAAATCCTGAGAAACGTATACGAAGGAGAGGGCAAAACGGATTTTGCTATGCTGTACGACGTGTCGCTTACAGCTATAGGAGATCTCGTGGAAACAGTCGAGCTGTTCAACGAGGTAAACGGAACGCAGTACGATGGTTTTATTCTCAACACTGAATCCGTTACCTTCAGATCCGAACAGGCAAAGCTCGTCACAAACAAAGCTCCTACGGCTGATCCGGATATGAGGTTTGCGCTCTCCCCGGAAGAAGACGTAACAAAACAGCTTATCGAGGAGATCGAGGAGATGAACCGCGAAAGTGCGGCGCGCGGAAACGGAGAAGAGCAGCTGAACGTGGACGCAGTTCTTTACAGAGGAGCACCGAGAAAGAACAAGAGTATCACAGTACCCGTTGGAGCTCTAAAGAAGACTATTGCGAATCATACGCATTATAAGGTCTATTCCAAGAAGACGGCTCTGCAGATAATCGACAAGCTCTCGGGAACCGGCGAGCTCACGAACAAAACAAAGCTTGAGCTTGCGGATGCGCTCTGGCAGGGTCTCAATGATTGCACCGACGCTCAGTCGCGACAGATCTTCGCGCAGGATATGGCGCAATACGTTGTTGCGAGGGTGGTATCTGAATCCGAGGTTACTGCACCGGACCTTGCCGAACAGGCCGAAACCCTTGATGCTTTGCGCGTCTACATAGGAAGTCTCTCTTTTAGCCCCGATCAGCTTGCAGAAATAAAATATATAGCTGACAAAGACGGTTACAGGAAGCTCCTCGGAAGATGGGGATTCAAGGGCAGAGACGGTGCACGCCGCGTACCTATGGACGTTTTTGTATGTGATATTGCGCGCGAGATGCCGGGAATGGCAGAGCTTGAGGAGATGCATCCTGTTGATGCGTTCATTCGCATTAACGAAATGTATGAGGACGCAAAGGCCGCTGTCAAAAACAAATGGGTATCTACTTACGAGGATGCACCGGACTTTGTAATCAAAGGGATGGTCCAAGACGTACAAAACGAGATCTTGCGTGCTTATGAGAGCGAAGGAGAGCTTTCTAAGTTTACAAAACACGTAAGTGAGCGAATAGATCATTACTCTCAGAGAGCTGAAAAATGGAAGCAAGAGCACGACAAAATAAAGGGCAGAGACCGTCTGCTCGGCTCACTTGTAGATAAGGCGCAGAAGATGAAAGATCTTAAGCTTGGCACTTTTGCAAACGCAACCCAGCTTGAGAGTGATGCTTTCAGATCTTCGATAGAAAAGCTTTCCCGCGTACAGTTCAGAAGTAATTTTAACGTATCAGGAACGCGCAAGATTATAGGAGATCTGTATACCTGGTATACTTCCGAGTCTGTCAAGACTAATCTTCTTGAATACGAGAGTGCATCTCAGCCCGGTAAGTACGTTGAAGGCATTGCAGAGTTGCTTGAGGTTCTTTCTACCGGGGATAAAAACTTCAGCAAGGAAGAATTACGTGCGCTTGATGACGTTATGGCGTACTTCATTCATTTTGTGGAGAACTGGGGAAAGGTGTTCCGTCATGGCAAGTGGGTTGAGGCTCTTCCTGAAGCGGAGCGCTACGTAGATATTCTTCATAAAAACGCAGAGATCAAAACAGGAATCGCCAATAAGCTTGTAGGTACCGCATACGCACAAACGTTCTTCGATAATCATACCGTTGCGCGCCGTATGGATATGTACGTCAAGGACGGATTCTATACGGAAATAATGGAAGAACTGAGAGATGCGGCAATGGATGCGCAGGTTGCAGAGATGCGCGCGTTCAAGGAATACGACGAGTTTAATCGCAAAAATAAAAACTACGTCAAAAATGCCGCAGCGGAGAAGATCTCCTGCTTTGGCACAGAGCTTACCCGCATGCAGCTTATAAGCGTATATATGACTCTCAAGAGAAGACATGCACAATCTGGACTTGCAGTAAACGGCTTTGCTTTTGATACCACAGACGGTAAGCGCGTTCGCGTAAAAGGTTTTGCGGATCCTAAGGTGCAATACAGCGACGAGGAACTTGAGCTTCTCGTACAGAACCAGCTCAAAGAGCTTGAGGGAATGTTCACTGAAGCGGACAAGGAGTATATAGGCATCCTTGAGCGCGGGTATAATGATCATCTTCGCGGGCTTAAAGCGGAGAGGGATATGCAAAGGCTCGGCTTTACCAACGCAACAAGCGATTATTATTACCCGATACGTCGCGGCAACATAGCGCATAGCGTTGATACGTCGGATGTTGCCGGGGAGATAGATCGAGTGAGCAACGCATCCTTCAACAAGGACGTTGTCAAGGGCGCAAAACAGGAGCTTTATATCGAGTCTGCAGACTCACTCTTCAGACGCCACGTTCACGCGGTATGTCAGTATGCGCACCTTTTGCCCGTCGTTGAGTCCTACGACTGCCTTTACAATATGGACATTTCCGGCAACAAGAACAAGCCCATCAGCGTTGCTACCGAGAGCGCGAACGTTTGGCCTGCAGGTAATAAGTTCTTCAAGAAGCTTTTTGCTGACGTGCAGGGAATATCTTCAGCGCCTGAAGAGGGCAAAAAAGCGCTCGGTTACATCCGCGGAGCATATGCCAAGTATCAGCTCGGTGCGAATCCTAAAGTATGGTTTACGCAGATATCTTCTATCTTTGCATCTTATTCCATGCTCGATGGCGACTGTATCGCGCGCGGTATGACTATCTCAGCTAAAGATGTAGATCAGTACTGTTCACTTGCTGAACTGCGAAACTATGATAACTCAGCGGCAATGGCGCAGGCTGTGCTTGATACCAACGTAAAGCGTGCAATGAACGGTATTGAACGCTTTAGTGATATGCTTATGGCGCCGATCGGGAAAATGGATAGATTTGTCGTTTGCCGTGTGTTCGGCGCTTGTCAGGCGCAGGTGGAGAAAAACGGCGGCGCCAAGGTTGGCACGGAGGAAAATAAAATAGAAGCCGGCAAGCTTCTTAAGAAGGTTATCCTAGAAACACAGCAGAACTCACTTGCTACCGAACGCTCTGCGGCCATGCGCTCCGGAAACGAGATCTATAGAACGCTCACCATGTTCACATCCGATAGTATGAAGGTTATCGGCAGAGTGATCGATGCTGTCGGTGAAGTGTATACACTAAACGCAAGGATCAAAGCGGAGACAGATGCCAAGGTTATCGAGGCGCTGAAGGAGCAGCGCAAGACAGCCGTAAGGAACACCCGCAAGTCTGTCGGTGCGCTTTGTCTTACAGCTGCATTTATGGCGGGTATTGCTCAGCTGTTCCGATGGCTGTACGATAAAGAGCCAAAGGATGACGAAACTGTTGCAGAAACCGTGCTCGTGGACGCGGTTGGTAATCTCTTTGGTGGTCTCCCTCTTGTTAAAGACGTGTACGGAAGGATCTTCGAGGGGTACGGTTTTGATAATTATGCATATTCAGCTGTTAACGATTTGCTTGACAGCGCTATCAACACCTTCAGTGTAGCGGGAGATCTATTTAGCGGAGAGGGAACGGAGCAGGAGCGCAACCGTGCTATACGTAATCTTTCCTACTCTGCCGGTCAGCTGCTAGGCTTGCCTTTCCGGAACGTATACAACACTATGTTTGGACTCACCAAAAGGTTCTCCCCGGAAACTGCATACGTTATAGATAATGCCTTCTATGAAAAGAACCTGCAGAACGATTTTAAAAAGGCTATCGAAGAGGATGATGCGGAGATGGCGGCATTTATAATGGGGCTGATTCTTGAGGAACGAATCTCGGATGAGGTAACTCAAGATGTATTTTCGGAGCTGATGCGCTTGTCCGGTGCGGGACAGAACATTCTTCCTCGCGTTATTGGCTCGTCTATAACCGTAAAAGGAGAAAGCCATGCCATTACCGCCACCGAGGAAAACGCGATCAAGACAATATATGCGGAATCTCAAGCTGCACTCGGCAAACTCTTCAAAACTGCCAGATACTCAAAACTTACGGATGAGCAAAAGGCAGCCGCTATCGATAGCATATACGATACTTACTACGATATGGCGCTTGAGCAGACTTTCAGCTTTGAGTCCGGCAAAGACATCATGATATCAAAGAGGGTCGGCGCAGAAAACACCGCGCTCCTGAAGGTTTTAACCAAGGGAATAGAATCCGATGTTGATAAGAACGGTAAAACAATAAGCGGAAGCAAACGCAAGAAAGTAATTGCCGCTATCGATTCTCTCTCCATCAGAAGAGAACAGAAGCTTCTACTGATCTGTTACAAGGGGTATTCAATTCAAGATAACGATATCCCAGGTGTATCCGCGGTAAACGCGAAAAAATTGCTTCTGAGATACATTCTCGGCCTTAGTGGTATAACACAAGCGGAAAAGGCAAAGCTTGCGGAAATATGCGGATTTGAGGTCAAGAACGGTCGTATATTGACAACAGGACTTTATAAGAGATAAATTGCGACTAATCGCAGTAAAGTTTATGTTATTATATCGACTGGGAGGGATGCGAAATGTTCAACATTATTCCCGCAGAAGAGACGGAAATAACCAAGATAGTCTGTCCTGACTGCAAAGAGAGAGTCCCAAAGATAGGCATTAAGAAAGATAGCACAATTAAAGGTCTTACCTTCAGGTGCAGACGTTGCGGAAAACTTTGGGAGGTTCAAGCAGAATAAACAGAGAGCCAAGGTCCGATGAGACAGAGCCATATTAACTCGCAAAAGCGGGTTTATGTGGCTCTTTTTCTTTTAAAAATTTAAAGGAGGAAGAACGATGTCTAAGAGTAACAACTTTGCGACCAATCAGGGCGGTGTTATAAAGGCTCCTAAGCCTGTTAAAGATTCGCCCAAAGCAACTGTTACCAAGGGTAATGACCTTCGTAACGGGACCAAGTCCAAGTAAACAGAAAAAAACCAGATAAGGAGAAAAACAAATGGATAACAACGAAACCATTCTCGAAGAAGAAATCGGTACCGAAACGGAAATCGACACTGCAGATGTCGAGGAAGATGCCACCGGCGATGCCGATAGAGACGACGAGTTTGAGTATGATGAAGACGGAAACATAATAATTCCCGACGTAGCCTTTGATGAAGAGGACGAAGAAGACAGTGTTTCCGTTGAAGACGAGGGTGAAACCGAGGAGGAAGACGATTCGGAAGAGTCAACGGACGCTTCTGCAGAATCGGAAGAGACCGAGGAAGTAGCAGAGCCTCAAGGCCCATCAGAAGCTGACACATTGCGCGCGGAGCTCGATCGCTTGCGAGCGCAATGCAAAGACACGCTCGCAAAGATGGGTGTTAAAGAAGATGATGTAATGAAGGGGCTTGCATCTCTGGCTGCAGAAGCTGACGGCATCAGTGTTGAAGAATACACCAAGAATCAAAGCGAAGAGGAGAGACGCGTGCGTGCAGAAAGATTGCTGGCAGCGCAAGAGTTCGAAAAGCTCGCTCGCGCGGATCTTGCTGAGCTTCATGCCGCCTATCCCGAGACCAAGCAGTACGACGATGTTCGCAAGCTTCCCGAAGACATCCTGAAGAAGTTCGGCCGTTTCAGAGATGCCGGACTGTCTGCTAAGGAGGCGTATGCCGCCGCAAACCCCGATGGCATCAGAAACGTTGTGGCAACTGCTGTAAAAAAGCAGTCGCTCCACGAGTCAAAGGGTCATCTTCAGAGCGCAGTTCCCAAGGGGTCTAAAGACAACTCAGTTGTTATGACCAAATCAGAACTTGCTACCTGGAGAGATCTCTTTCCAGGAAAGAGCGACAAAGAGATAGTCGAGCTTTACAAAAAAACTGCAAATAAAGGAGAATAAAAATGTTCAATCTTATCAGAATCGAGAACGCCCGTATGAATGTCCCCGAGCCTGTCTATCACGAAGCTAAAGCCGGAGAGGCTATTGTTACCGGAGAGGCGCTTGTGCTTTCAGGCGGTGTTCTCACCAAGTGCGGAGCGACCGTCGCTCCTCAGTTTATAGCTATCGGTAGCGTTGATGCAGGCGCGACCGTAAGAAAGGTTGCTTGTTGCAGAGTGGAGTCCAATCAGCTTTATGAGGTTCCTGTCAGTGCTGCACCTACCTCGCTTAAGGTCGGTGACAAAGTTACTGTTAACAGCGACGGCCTTCAGGTGACCGCAACCACAACTGATGGTGTTGTAACCGTCGAATCTCTTAATGGTGCCGCTGCAAAGGGCGATGCCATTGTTGTAAGAATATAATCAGGAGGTATAAAACATGGCAAATTTCCAGTATAGCGCAATGAACGGCAAGAACGATCCTATGTTCGGGAAGTTCGAGCATCCCATTAAGGCGCTTATCGAAAACGAGTCCAACCTTTGTGAAAAGGAAAAATCAGTTCTTGATACCCTTTTCAACGTCGAGAAGTCTAACCGTTACTCCGAAACCATCATGGGAGAGTCTGACTTCGACACCTTCATGTCTAAGGAAGAAGGACAGAGCGCAGAAAACGACTCTGTAGAAAAGACCTATGACAAGACTATTTCCCATATTGAGTTTGCGAAGGAGTTCACCATCACTCGCAAGATGGCGGACGATGCAAAGTTCGGTATGGGCGCAAATATGAAGAATAAGCCTAAGAAATTTGTAAGAGCGTACTATGCTACGAGAATCAAGCTTGCAGCCCAGGCGCTCATCAATGCTACTAAGGCAAGCTTTGTATTCAACAAAGCTACGGTAGATCTTACCACCGGCGACAAGCTTCCTTTGTTCCATAACAAGCACACCTACGCAGTGGAAAAGATGAAGGGAAAAACTCAGTCCAACTACTTCTACGGCGATCTTTCCTCGGATGCTGCAAAGTTCCAGAAGACCCTTGCTATCCTTGCCAATAAACTTCGCAACTTCAAGGACGAAAACGGCGAGGTTATGGGATACGTAGCTGATACCCTCATCATCCCTTGCAACCGTCCTGAACTCGAAATGATGGCAAAGGCTGTCATTGGATCGGAAAGAAACGCAGGATCTGATTTCAACGATATCAATACTCAGTACGGAAACTGGACCCTTGTGGTTCTTGATTACTGGGAGTCTGATAAGGACGAAATTATGATCATGTCTTCTGCGGCGAACGAGAATCTTCTCGGAAACATGTTCTTTAACAGAGTGAAGCTTGATATCACCAATGGTATAGATCCTCATACCAGAAACTTCTTCTGGAACGGTTATTGCCGAATGGGTGTCGGCTTTGCTTCCTGGAAGCACATGCTTCGCGCGGTTAATTCTTCGTCTGCAGTTACTAACGCCGACGCGCTCGCCTAAACTGAACGCAGAGTTCTAACAGGAGGAGCACATGCGAGTAACAGATCTATATTCACAAGTTGCTCAGCTCGGGTTCGAAGACTCTCTGGAAGACGATAACAGATTTTATTATGCGGCAAACAGGGCGCTGTTGCAGGTCGCGGCAATTCGACCTGCAACGGGCGTTTGCCCGATCAATCATCTTCCGTTAAGGAACTTGATTGATATTAATACGTTTGCGCCAATAGAGAGAACACAGGACCTTAGCTTCGAAGCAACTGAAGCTAAGGCTTATTATTTTGAAGCGGCGGGAACCGGCACGTTATATATAGAGGCGTTAGGAGATGGTGGCGAATGGCGTGTGATCAAGCACGTTCCTTTTGATGCGCGGGGCAATTTTATTCCGTACAAAGGATTTATTAAAGATGGTGATGAATATGTCCGCGGTGTGGTAAGAATGCGCTTTGTGGGCGAATATCTCTATTCCTTGCGCAATGTAGCGATGTATCAACACATTCTCAGCAATCAAGAGTCTGATATTCCTCCATACGAACCTTTTGTTCGGTATGATATAAGAAAACTCACGAAAGATTTTCTGTCCTTGGAATCACCGCCGATCATCGAGGATGCTGATAACGAAAGGTTGATAGCAGGTTGGGATCTCGAGGGAGATTCAACGATACTTTTTTCACGTTTTTTGAGAGGATCCTTCAGAGTGCTTTACCGCAAAAAGCCTCGTGAACTTGAGAACGTAGGGCTTGCGAGAGAGGATCTTAGCGAAATAGAACTCGACGAAGAACTCTGTTCGCTGCTTCCTACGCTTGTAGCGGCTTACGTTTGGGTTGAAGACGAGCCGAGCATGGCGGAGTATTACTTGAACCTTTACCGGGAACGAGCGTTCGATATAGAGCGCAGGGCAAAGAATAAAGCGCCAGCAGTGATTAGAAACAGGAGCGGTTGGTGATGGCAAAATATTCAACACGTAAGAACTTGCTCGGAAGCAGAGACGTATATAGCAGATATTACGGCGATTTCCGAGGCGTTGATTTCTCAAGCGATCACACTCAAGTTCACGAGCAGCGTCTTGCTTATCTTGTGAATATGTATAAAGATTACCAATCAGGTCAAGGCAAAGCTATTGAGACGATACCGGGATTCAGACGCAGGGTAGTTCTCCCAAACGATGCAGAACTTTTTGGGATCCATTCTTTTTCTATGATGTCAGAAGGAAATCAAAAAACTGTAGTTATGCTTCATGCAGGAGATAAAATTTATCACTGGTATAATTATCCCAACTCAATAAATGTGGTGAAAAAAGAAGTAATTACCCTTCCCGAAGCGGCGGAAGAGGTAAACGGCATGCGCATTTTTATAGTTTCTCTGGATGATACGGTAGCAACTGTAGTCGGAGTAAGTAAGCTGAACGGTGAGGATATCACTCTAAACACGGAGTATCTTCCCGACGGTCATAAACTTAAAATTACTCGTAGCGATTTGGATGCAGAAGGTTCTCTGTATCTATCCTTCTACGAGGGAGTTATAGCACCGGAAGATGCTTTGTTCAGTGATATGAACACACGAAAAAGCTCGTCCTTTGTTTTCAACAACAGACTGTATATCATTGACGGTAAGAATTATCTTGTTTACGACGGAGAGGGAATTAAAAGTGCGATCGAAGATGCGTATATTCCCACAACGTACATTAACATCATACCGAATGGCGAAAATGCAGATATAGGCCAAGAGTACGAGCAGAGGAATCTTTTGCAACCTAAATTCAAACACACGTTTATTGCTGACGGTTTTACGAAAGATTTTTATATGAATGAAAAGGATCTTGAGGATATCACGGAGGTTCGTGTGTACGGCGAAGTAGTTGACGGGTATACTGTCAATTTGTCAATGGGAAAGGTAAGCTTTAAAACAGCACCGAAAAAACCCGAGGATGCGACTGGCACATTCCCGGAGTTTTACGCCGGAGTTGAAATAACAGCAAGTAAAAAGATTAAAAGCGTTTCCGGAATTGCCGACGAGTTGCAGAACAGTCACGAACTTATATCCGGCAGTACTATAGTGGCAACGTTTGACAACCGAGTCTTCGTGTCGGGAAATCCGAAATATCCAAATCACGTATTTTATTGCGGGCGCAATTCCACAGGATACGTGGATCCAACGTATTTTGGGGAGTTGAATTACATTCAGGACGGCGTGGGAACGACTCCTGTAACGGGAATGATTCCTGTGGCTGATACTCTGTTGGTGTTGAAAGCCGACACAAAACAAGATGGTTCAACGTATTACCACACGGCAACGTCTACGGGTGAAAATTTACAACCTGTGATATATCCGGCGGCTCAAGGTTTGGCAGGAATGGGATGTCTCGGTGCGTGTGTGAACTTCTTAGATGATCCCGTTTTTATATCGCGTTTGGGCGTGGAAGCCATTGGCCAGCTGTCCGTAAGATATGAGAGGGCGGTCGAGCACCGTTCTAGTCTCATAGATGCTAAGCTTGTCAATTTAAACCTTGAAAAAGCGGTTGTTGAGGAGTGGAACGGGTATCTGCTCGTGTTGGTGGACGGTCACGTTTTTATGGCAGATTCCAGACAAAAATATACCCATGATATAGGAGTACCGCAGTATGAATGGTACTATCTTGAGGGGATAGGCGTTTATGCCAATCAATATCCTGAATACACCTTTTCAAGACAGATCAACTCTGAACTCGCACAAAAAAAAGTTCGTTACTGCAGTAAATGCGAAAAGAGTGCGAGGTACTGTACTTGCGGCAATGATGATAATATAGTCGAGCTTCCGATCGGGATTGCAGATTCTGTTTATGATTATGACCTTGATGAAAAGCGCAGCCTTTTGGGAGAACTTGTCAATGCTCCTGACATGGACGGTAACGAGTCTACGCGTGTGTGTGAAGACAAAATCGAGCTGATCGTGGGAGATCTCACCTACGAAGTTCCTCTTTATTATGTAGTTCGATACTCGGATCGCGATAACGGAGAGGGCATCGCCTTAGAGGCTTTGCTGTGCGAAAACAAGGGAAACTTTATCGGTGGCAACTTTAAACCCGCCACAGTGCTCAAAAGCATGGAAGACAATCTGTTCTTTGGTACAAGTAACGGTGTTGTTTGTTCTTTCAATTTCGACATGCGCGATGAATATGGTGAGATAGCTCCTAAGTATTACTCTTTCGACGACCGCACTATTCTTTGCGGTTGCGCTACGAAGATGGATTGCTGCGGCGTTCCGCATCTCGCGAAGAACACGGTTAAAAAATCCACTGTTATTAAAACTAAGTCTCTCGCTTCATCGGCCGCGAAGATTCGCGTGCGAACCAATCGGAAGCCGTATACTCAAATAGCGCGAATAAACAGCTCTCTTTTTTCATTCGGTGGTACCGACTTTGCGGACATATCCTTTTCAACTCAAGAGCACAGTTTGTTTGCGGTTAAGGAAAAAGAAAAGAAGTGGGTGGAAAAGCAGTATTACATATATTCAGATGAGTATATGAAGCCGTTTGCACTTTTCTATCTTTCATATCGTTATAACATATCCGGAAGATATAAGGAGTAAAAAATGAAGACGTTTTCC
>JAZRUS010000022.1:0-6734 GCA_045652665.1 Eubacteriales bacterium
GCTTTCAGCCCCGCCAGTAATATGCCCTTATAGGGCTGAGCAAGCCACCGACTTAGACGGTGGCTATGACTTTACCCAACTATTACCTTTTCCATCAAAGCCTCGACCGCGTTCTTTTCGGGCGGTCTTGTGCCCTCGGTCATACAAGCGGCACTGCCGTAGCAGATCGCGCGCTTGAGCATTTCGGCATACGTGCAGCCTTCCTTTGCCGCGGCGATAAAGCCTGCGATCGAGCTGTCACCTGCACCTATGGTGGATAGCACCTTTATTTTCGGCGCGTTTGCCGCAAATATTCCGTCCTCGCACGCGAGCACCGCGCCCGCACCGCCAAGACTTATCATGACGTTGTCGGCACAACTCTGACGAAGTTCTGCTGCCGCAACCTTTGCGCTTTCAAGGTCTGTTACTTTAAGAACCGAATACATTGAGATCTCCTCCTCGTTTGGCTTTATCAGCCAAGGACGAACTTCCTTGATATCGTCAAGCTTGAAGGAGCGAGAATCAATGACTATCTTTGCCCCCTTTGCCTTCATCTTGTAAAGCATATCCTTTGTGTCGGCAACGCTGACGCCTTCAGGAAGGCTTCCCGTAAATGTCACTACCGTGTTCGAATCAATGATCCCGTCAAGTGCGTCGGATACCTTGTTGAGAAGAGATGCGTCCGCCGAAAAACCGCGGAAGCTTATTCTTGTTTCGGGAGCGTTGTTAGTGTGGAGGGTTATATTCTCGCGGATACGTCCCTTGAGTTCAATACAGAGGCTGTCTATTCCGTCGTCGGAGAGCGCTCTTTTGAATGGATCACCGTTTTCGTCACCGAGAACGATAAGTGCCTTGTTTTCAACACCGAGCGAGACGAGTGCGCGAGAAATATTTACACCCTTTCCGCCCGCATCAAACGATGTGATATCGGCAAGGTTTTCGTGAAATGGCTCGAAATCCTTTACGAAGCAGTGCATATCAAATGCGGGATTAAGAGTAAGCGTTATAATATTCATATTGCTTATACCGTGTTTCACTTAGATTTTGGGAGCGTTTGCAAGCAGATATTTTTCAGCCTCTGCAGACCAGAGTCCTCCGTTTGCCTTTACTATCTTTGCAAGCTCGCGGTAGAGTCCGTCCGTCTCACCGAGCTTTTCGAGGTCGTCGATAGCTACCATGGGAATGTCTATTCCGTTGTAGCAGACCTTCTTTGTTCCGTCGGGGTTTTCCATAGCGAGAATGGCGTCGGGAACTGCGCGAAGACCGAGAATGTGTGAAACGAGGGAGCCTGTGCCGATCTTACCGTCTTCGATAAGGTGAATGGTATCAACGGTATCCTCGGGAATGCTTCCTGCCGTTCCTACAACGTGGATCCCGTCATAGTGTACGCGGTATAGGTTGAGCGACCCCTGAAGATCGTGTACTGCGGGGCCTGCGAAGAAGTTGACGCAACCATCCTCGCGGCAGATCTTTTCAGCCATTGTGAAAAGCGCGGGAACGGGAACCATAACGAAAACATCGTCAAATCCGCCCTCGGACAGATCGATAAGATACTGTGCAGGGTCCTCAATGTTAGATGTGTTTACGTATGTGAGCTTGCAGCCGTTCTTTGCCGCATATTCGGGCGAGCATTTTGCCTTTGCATAAGCAAGACGCTCTTCGTTGAGATCGGTGACGACTATCTCACCAACGCCGGCGTAGCCCATACCGAGAAGGATAGCTCCGATACCCATAGGACCTGCGCCGCCGAGAACAGCGAGCTTACCGCCCTTCTTCGCGCCGTCGGTACGAACGTAATTCGAATAATCTGTGTGATAGAATCCCTTGAATCCGCGGAGAACACATCCGAGAGGTTCAACGAGAGAGCCCTCGAAAAATCCCTCACCGGAGTAGGGAATAACGCATCCGCGCTCGAATGCTATTTTCGGAACAACAGTGTAAACTGTGTTTCCGCCGTAATACTGATAGGAATAACCGGGGTCATATCCGCTTTCCAGCTTGAGCGCAGGCTGGATAACGATCTTCTGTCCAACGCTCCATTCTCCGCGAAGATCCTCTCCCACCTCAACTATCTCACCGCACATCTCGTGGCCGATGATTATGGGCTTCTCTGCAATATCGGGGGGAACTCTTTTGTGGTTGCTACCCTGCTTTACTGCCTTGTAGGTAGAAGCGCAGAGCGAGTCTGTGACAACCTTCATAAGTACCTCGTCGCGTCCGATCTCGGGAAGCTCAATGTCGGCAATGCGCATATCCATAGCGCCGTGAAGTCTAACCGCTGTAGTTTTCATACAGTATTCTCCTTATTATATTGACAAAAAATTTTTCTTGTATTATAATTAAATCATAAATTAATCAAAAAGTCAAGGAATTGTTATGATTTGGATAAATAATCATTTGCGCAACTGAAAATAATCATAAACGATCACGTATGATCACGGAGGAAAGATAAAATGATGATCAGTGAAAGACACCGCCGTATAATAGATGAACTTCGTTCAAATCCCGATGTAAGCGTAAAAGAGCTTGCCTCAAAGCTTTACGTCAGCGAGCCTACCGTTCGACGGGATCTTACGGCACTTCACGATAAGGGAATAATTACAAAAATGTACGGCGGAGCAATACTCAATGCCGCCAATTCTTTCAATGAGATACCCTTTTCTCTTCGCGCGACAGAGAAGAGTGAGGTGAAAAATGCGCTTGCAAAGCGTGCGGCAGAGTTGGTTGAGGATGGGATGGTAGTTATGCTCGACGGCTCAACGAGCGCATATCATATGGTACCCTATCTGGCAAAATATAAAAACCTCATAGTTATAACAAGCGGGGCAAAGACGGCTCTTATGCTTGCCGAGGCAAATATCAGAACGTTCTGCACCGGCGGACAGATGATAATTCATTCCTATTCCTACGTTGGCGAGCAGGCAGAAGAATTTATCAGAAATTTCAATGCCGATATTCTGTTTTTTTCCTGTCACGGACTTGATGAAGAGGGAAGAATGACCGACAATGCTATTGAGGAAGCGAATCTGCGAAAGGTGATGTTCCTTTATGCGAAAAAGAAGGTGCTTCTTTGTGACAGCGGCAAGATAGGCAAGCGGTGCATCTATAATATGGGAAATGTCGCTGATATCGACGAGATAATTTCGGACGTGGAGCTGAATTTTCCGGGATGAAGCTTTGCGAAAAAGAACTTTAGGTGTTAAGATAGCTTAAAGCTAAGTCCGCTGCGAGTGAAAAGGAGTACGAACAAAATGCTCGTACTCCTTTTGCTTTTTTTTGAAGATCTGCTTTATGGTAGATGCACATTCGGCAGCTCTTATATCTTTTCAAATACCATCGTTGCCTGTATTCTGTCGCCGCCGAGAAGTCCTTTGCTTCCGCTTGCTGCCGTGGATATCGTGTGTAATCTGTAACCCTTTGAGGCTTGGTCGTTTATTACTTTCTCAAGCTCCGTAAGATTTCCCGAGCCGCTTCCGATGAGCTTTTCCTTTAATACTACCTGTAAAACTACGTATTCCATAAATTGTCCTCCGAAAATAATTATGTAATTATATTATGGTATTTTATGTGCGGAGATATTTGTTTTTATTGACAAGACGAGTCTCGTGTGATAAAATTGTTTTGTAAAAATGATTTTTAAGGAAAAATTATGAAAGAATTATATAAAATGCAATCCCCCGAGCTTGCGCCGAGGTTGCTTGGCTGCTTTCTGTGCCGAAAAATGTCCGACGGACGGATATTAAAGTGCCGTATCACCGAAACAGAGGCGTATTTCGGAGAGGAGGACTCCGCTTGCCACGCGCATAAGGGAAAAACACCGCGAACCGAGGTCATGTACCGCGCGGGAGGCTGCGCATACGTTTATCTTTGCTACGGAATACACTCGCTACTCAATATCGTCTGCGGAGATGAAGGGCACCCGGAGGCGGTGCTGATACGCGGAGTTGAGGGCGCCGACGGTCCAGGAAAGCTCACAAAGCTTATGGATATCACACGCGAGCAAAACGGAATTGCTTTGACAGAAGAAAACGGACTCTGGATAGAGGACGGCGGGGAAGGGGCCCGATATACGACCGCACCGAGGGTAGGTATAGATTATGCCGAGCCCTCAGACCGCGACAGAAAATGGCGGTTTATAATAAAAAATTAAGGAGAAAAATTATGTCTGAAAGTAAATTCGGAACTTGGTTTAAGGCGAAAATGAAGCTCTATTTTATCGATGCTATGGGCGCTATGGCTTTGGGTCTTTTCGCAACTTTGCTAATCGGAACTATTTTCGGAACTCTCGCAAAAATTCCGTATCTCGGCTTTTTTAATACGATAGCGGGATACGCTCAGGGAGCTACGGGAATGGCTATCGGCGTTGCTATGGCTTATAAAATGAAATGCTCACCGTTGACGATATTCTCAAGCGCAGTTGTCGGAAGTATGGGATATTCACTTGGCGCAGTTTTGCTTGACGGTAAGATAATCGAGTGGGCGGCAACGGGAAAGGGAGCTGAGCTTGGCAGTATTTTCTGCTCGGGCGGCCCTGCGGGCGCGTTCTTCGCGGTCATCATTGCGTGTGAGGTCGGAAAGCTCGTTGCGGGTAAAACGAAGGTAGATATACTCGTAACACCGTCGGTCACGATACTTTCGGGCTTTGCCTCGTCGTGGGCGCTTTGCCCGCTTATCGCGTACGCGATGTACTACATAGGAGTTTTCGTCAATACGGCGACAGAGTATCAACCGATACTTATGGGTATAGTTTTGGCAGTGGTCGTCGGTGTCATACTGACACTCCCTATATCAAGCGCTGCGATATGCGCGATGATCGGTATTTCGGGTATTGCGGGCGGCGCGGCAGCGGTCGGTTGCTGCGCGCAGATGGTCGGATTTGCCGTAATGTCATTCCGTGAAAACAAATGGGGCGGACTTGTATCGCAGGGACTTGGAACGTCTATGCTCCAAATGCCGAATATCATAAAGAATCCGAGAATATGGATACCGCCCACGCTCGCGTCGGCAATAATAGGACCTCTCGCAACCACCGTTTTCAAGCTTGAATGTAACGGCGTCGCGGCGGGTATGGGGACCTGCGGACTTGTCGGACCTATCGGGATCTACAACGCGATGGGCGGCGGCACTATGATGTGGGTCGGAATGATACTTCTTTGTGTTGTTCTTCCCGCGATACTCTCAGTCGTTTTCTGCGAGATACTTCGCAAGATCGGCTGGATAAAGGAAAACGATCTTTTGCTGAAGGATTAAGTGCTTTCAATAAAAAGACAACCCGAAATTTTCGGGTTGTCTTTTTTGCTTAGCTGTTCAATAAATATTCTTCCGCAAAGTGGACGGCGACGGCTCCGTCGGCAACCGCCGTTACGACCTGACGCAGAGCCTTTGTCCTGACGTCGCCGACCGCAAAAACGCCCTCTATATCGGTTTTCGTGGTCTCGTCAGCGATGATATAACCGCTCGTGTCAAGCTCGAGTTTTCCTCGGAACAGCTCCGTTGCGGGATCGCGCCCGATGCTGACAAAAAGACCGTTCACGTCAAGCGCGGATCCGCTTCCCGTTTTGATATTTTTGATATCGATACCGTTAAGTCTTCCGTCAGCCGTTCGGTATCCCGTAACAGCGCTGTCCTTTATGAATTCAACGTTTTCCGCGGCGTGCAGCGCGTCAACGTATATTTTCGTTGCCTTGAACGTGTCGCGGCGGTGGATGATATAGACCTTTTTCGCGAGCTTTGATAGATATATCGCATCCGATACGGCGGTGTTTCCGCCTCCGACGACGGCTACGACCTTATCTTTATAAAATCTGCCGTCACAATGCGCGCAGTAGTGTATGCCTCGCCCGCCAAGCTCTTCTTCGCCCGGAAGTCCGAGCGCGCGGGGATTGGCGCCCGTCGCTATCACGACGGTCTTTGCGTAAAGCTCACCGGACGTCGTTTTGACGGTCTTGACCGCGCCCGAAAGACTTACGTCCGTGACCTCGGCGTATTCTGTTTTAGCCCCGAAGCGAGCCGCACCCGCCTGCATCTTCATACCGAGTGTAAAGCCGTCGATGCCCGTATCAAAGCCCGAATAATTGTCGATGACATCAGTGACAGCCATCTGACCGCCGACGGACATCCTCTCGACAACGAGAGTATCAAGCCCCGCGCGGGAGGCATATAACGCAGCTGTGTAGCCCGCAGGCCCTCCGCCTATTATTATCATATCGTAAACGTGTTTCATAATGCTCTCTCTTTTCTGTTGACATTCGGATTTTTGAGTGATATAATTTAATGTATAAATACCTTTGGAGGAAGATAATGGAAAAAAATAAACTTGTTGAGCTCTTCCAAACGACCTTCCCATTTTGGGATCAGATGAGCGATACCGATAAGAATACGTTTCTGAGCTCATCGCAGTACGTTCACTTTAAGAAGGGAACGAATATTCATGACGGCAACGAATGTACCGGCGTTATACTTATAAAATCCGGCTCACTCCGACTCTATCTTTTGTCGGAGGAGGGAAAAGAAATAACTCTTTACCGCCTTTTTCCCGGTGATATGTGTATATTCTCGGCGTCCTGTGTACTGAACAGCATAACCTTTGATGTTTTCGTTGATTCCGAGGAGGAAAGTGAGTGCGTGGTCGTCGGCGGATGCGCTTTTGAGGACGTTACAAGGCGTATGCCAGAGGCTAAGATATTCGCGCTGGAGAGTGCCGTCAGCCGTTTTTCAGACATTATGTGGGTAATGCAGCAGATACTCTTTATGAG
>JAZRUS010000023.1:0-16002 GCA_045652665.1 Eubacteriales bacterium
AACAACTGCAACAAGGATAGTGGTAGAACCGGTGCAGGTGGGAACTCTCTGAGCGGAGCCGATAAGCTTGCCGTTGAGCTGGGGTATAACGAGACCGATAGCCTTTGCAGCACCGGTAGTGTTAGGAACGATGTTCTGTGCGCCGCCACGTGCACGGCGAAGGTCACCCTTTCTGTGGGGACCGTCGAGGATCATCTGGTCACCGGTGTATGCATGAACGGTGGTCATGATACCAGACTGGATGGGAGCGTAATCGTTAAGAGCCTTTGCCATGGGCGCAAGGCAGTTAGTTGTGCAGGATGCTGCGGAGATGATCTTGTCATCAGCAGTAAGAGTGTCGTTGTTTACGCCGTAAACGATAGTCTTGAGATCCTTACCTGCGGGAGCGGAGATAACAACCTTCTTCGCACCTGCGTTGATGTGAGCCATGGACTTCTCGGTAGAGGTGTAGAAGCCGGTGCACTCAAGAACGACGTCAACGCCAAGCTCGCCCCAAGGGCAGTTAGCAGCGTCCTTCTCAGCATAGATCTTGATAGTCTTGCCACATACAGTGATGCTGTCCTCCGTTGCGGAAACGGTCTCAGCATACTCGTACTTACCCTGAGCGGTATCGTACTTAAGAAGGTGAGCAAGCATCGAGGGGCTGGTGAGGTCGTTAATAGCTACGATCTCGTAACCCTCTGCTCCGAACATCTGTCTGAAAGCAAGACGTCCGATACGGCCAAAGCCGTTGATAGCAACCTTAACATTTGCCATTTTGAAAATCCTCCAAAATATAATTATTTTAATTAATCGCATATTCGACGGTTTCCATTTACCGCCATTATGTATTCTAACACATTTTTTGTTTTTATGCAATAGGATTGTTGAATTTTTATCAAATTTGTAGACTATTTTCAATTTGTACACAGTTTATACGCTCATTTTAGTAAAAATGCGGCACTTGACATTTCAAAAAATATACTGTATAATAAATCGACTGAATGGGGCAATCGCGCGGTATGTTGCCGAAAGGTATTACCGTGAGGAAAGTCCGGGCTTCATAGGGCAGGATAACGGATAACGTCCGCCGAGGGTGACCTCCGGGAAAGTGCAACAGAAATAAACCGCCGCTTATGCGGTAAGGATGGAAAGGCGAGGTAAGAGCTCACCCAAATCTATGGCAACATAGATTTGCTGTAAACCCTATCCGAAGCAACACCTTGGTCCCCGATTCTATCGGCCGGCTGCCCGCCGGATCCATGGTGGCAGAGCCGAAAGGCTTGAACCGTACGGTAACGCACGGTGAAGATAGATGATTGCCGTGTCCGCACGGACGCACAGAACCCGGCTTATAAGTTCAGTCAATTATATCAAAAGGGAGACGAACGCATAAGGTTTGGCTCCCTTTTGATATAACCTCATATTTGTGTGTTCCGTTATTTTTTTATTTTTTCGGCATATAATTCTATAGGCTTTGTTTTATTTTTGTAAATTCTTTTCATTCCACTTGAAAAAAAACGAGCTATGTTTTATAATATAAAGGAGTTATATGATCTCATACAACGGAAAACAAGTTCAAAGTATCGGGCTTCTCGGCGTCGGAATCTCAAATCTCGGTGTTTTATCATATTTTTCGGAAATCGGAGAGCTACCCGAAATAACAGTGAGATGCAGCGAAGCAAAGGATGCGCTTGCAATAAAAGCGGACAGGCGCTATTACGGCAAGGATATGCTTCGTGATATACGTGAGGACGTGCTGTTCCTCTCCCCCTCTGCAAGAAGGGATATACCGGAGCTTTCAGAAGCCGTGCGGCGCGGGGTCATTCTATCGTCGGATACAGAGCTTTTCTTTTCAAGGTGTAAAAATGACGTCTACGCCGTAACCGGCTCAGACGGCAAAAGCACTACTACGTATCTCTCGGCAAGGCTGCTCAATTCAGCATACGGCAATGCGTATGCCGCGGGCAACTTTGGAGTTGCGCTCTCCCCCCTGCTTCATAAGCCTTACGACACAGCGGTGGTGGCCGAGCTTTCAAGCTTTACCCTAAACTATACGAAACCGAGATCCAAGAGAGCACTTATAACGAATATAACCGAAAATCATCTTAATTGGCATTCGTCGCTTGACGAATATATCAAGGCAAAAAGAAACATCTTCGAAAACGCAGAAGAACGAATATTCTGCTACGACTGCGAGCTGTCAAGAAAGGTTGCTTCGGATTTTCCTATATTTGCGGCATTTTCCGTAACGGCAGAGGAAAGAGAGCTCAGGAAAAAAACAGGTGCCGAGCTTCTGATAACACTCGCAAACGGTGATATCGTTGCAAACGGAGAGCCGATACTACCGATTAAAAGGATCCGGACTTCGGGACTTTACAACGTCCTTAATTTTATGGGTGCGATCGCACTCAGCTACGGAAAAGCCGAGAAAAAGGATATTCTCAGCCTTGCGGAAAGCTTTTCGGGACTTCCGCACAGGAGGGAGCTTATCGGAGAATACAGAGGGGTCAAATACTACGACTCGTCTATCGATTCCACGCCCAAGCGATGCACAAGCACCCTCGAAAGCTTCAATGAAAAGGTCATACTGATTCTCGGAGGACGGTCGAAGGGACTTGATTTCAAGGAGCTTATTCCTACGATTAAAAGAAAGGTCAAGCTACTTATTCTTACCGGCGAGTGCGCCGATGAGATAGAAGATATTTTACAAAGTGATAAGGGATTTTTGGACAGCGGAATAATATACGCTCACATTCCGGATTTTACCGAAGCTGTAGTATACGCTGCCCTCGTAGCGAAAAGCGGCGATTCCGTGCTTCTCTCCCCTGCGGCAACCAGCTACGACTGCTTTAAGAATTTTGAAGAACGCGGAAACGTATTCAGAGAAACTGTAAAAGGATTTGGAAACGAAAGGAATTAGAAAATGAAAAAAATCGGTGCTTTAATATTACTCTTTGCACTGCTCTGCGCGTCTGCGATGACGCTTGCTTCCTGCGGGAGCGAATCTGACGTCCCGGATGAGATGCAGCTCGTAGCAGGCGGAGAAGCCTTGGGATATTATTTTTATGCTCCGGAGGAATGGACCGTCTCAAGCATCGGGGGTATTAAAGCAGCGTACGTATCGAGGGTTGATACCACTTCTATCAGCTTCACAGAGATCGACCCCGACACCTTCCCTTCCAAAGTAACCGATAAGGATGCCTATTTCTTTGATTCTTACTTCACGGACTCTCTCTCCGAATTTCCAAACGAGCCGAAGCTATCGGCTCCCGACGGTGAGACAACCGTCTTTGGCAAGGAGGGGGAGCGCGCGGATAAAGCTAAAAAATACACCTACACCTATGAATATTTTGATTACACCGCCAACAAAACCTTCAAGTTCGGTTTTATGCAGATCCTCATGAAGAAGGCTGACAGATACTACATATTCACCTACTCAGCCTCCACCGACGCAAGAAACGGAGGCGAACAGTCCTACTATGACTTCTATCTTGTTGACGAGGAGGATAAGGACAGTAAGATCACAAGAGTTATAAAGGAATTCAGATTTGTCGGTACCCCCACCCCCGAAGCCAAGCCTGAATACACGGTTGACGACGACGGATATATACTTATCAGCGATTCGGGACTTTCCGGATTTGACTTCTACGTTCCGGACAGCTATACCGCCGACTACGCAAGCGCGATCGTCAGCGCAACGCATACGGACGGCTCAAACGTCAGTCTGACATCAGCGGTGGGAACCAACGAAAACGTTAACACCTATATGCTCCGCCGCTTCGGCGAGCTTGACTCCACCGTCGACAACATAGAGTATGAGCTGATGTTCGACGAAAACGGAGAGCCCATATACGACCCCAATGGCAAGCAGGTCATAAAATACGAATCAATTAAATTCGGCAATGCGGATGCGGCAAATAAGTACAGATACAGCTTCACCTACAACGGCGAAAAATACGAGGTATGCCAGATAATCGTTATAGAAGGCTGGAGGCTATCCTATAAGGGTTATGTGTTTACTTATACAGCTAAAGAAGCAAACTATGGTTTACATTTAGCCGAGGTTGAAAAGATTATTTCAAAGGTCAATTTCAAATGAGCGACAACCGACAGATCTATTTAGACAACAGTGCAACGACAAGGATATCCGAGGCCGCACTGAGAAAATACGATGAAGTATCAACAGAAATATTCGGAAACCCGTCCTCACTGCACGGATTCGGACTGCTGGCAGAAAAGGAGCTTAAATCAGCACGCGAAGCTATCCTCCTCTCTCTCGGTGAACGCGATAGCGCGGTAATATTTACAGCCTCGGGAAGTGAGGCAAACAACCTCGCCATAATCGGGCGCGCCCTCGCAAAGGAGCGCTTTCGCAAAGGGTCAAAGATTATTACGACAGAGGGTGAGCACGCCTCGGTTACCGCGCCGCTCGGGCGACTGCGCGATATGGGCTTTGAGGTTGTGGAAATCCCGACAGTCGACGGAAAAATTGACACGGATGCCCTCGCAACTGAATTGACTCCAAACGTCATACTGGTTAGCATTATGATGGTAAACAACGAGACCGGCGCGTTATACGACGTAGCCGGCGTCAGCAGGCTTGTACGCGCAAGGTGCCCCGAAGCTCTCATTCACGTTGATGCTACGCAAAGCTATATGAAGGTGAGATTTACAAAAAAAGCTCTCGGAGCAGATATGATCACGCTATCATCTCATAAGATAGAGGGACCGAAGGGTGTCGGCGCACTCGTTGTGGATAATAAGGTGATAAAGAACAAAGGTCTTGCGCCTCTGATCCTAGGAGGCGGCCAGGAGGGCGGTATGCGATCCGGAACCGAGAACGTTCCCGCGGTCGCCGCTTTTGCCGAGGCTGTCAGAATTGCCAACGCAAATATAGAAAAAAATATATCTACCCTATCTGAGCTTCGCTCATATCTTATAGACCGTATCAAAACTACACCCGAGCTTTCTGATATAATCCTTACCGATCCCGAAAGTCACGCACCGCACATTTTGAACATCACCCTTCCGTGCATAAAGAGCGAAACGGCACTACATTTTCTCTCCTCGATGGGAATATACGTTTCCAGCGGCTCTGCCTGCTCGTCAAATTCCTCTCACAGCTCGTCCGCGCTCATAGCGTACGGCAGAACGATCGAGGAGGCTGACTCCTCGATAAGAATAAGCTTTTCCCATAGAAATGAGTTAAGCGACGTTGACGCGCTGATCGACGGACTAAAGCTAGCTATCAAAAGACTTGCGAGGAAGAGACGATGATCCAAGTTACGGTAATCAGCGTCGGCACGCTTAAGGAGGGCTACCTCAGAGAGGCTGTCGCCGAATACAAAAAAAGACTCTCGCAATACGCGAAGGTCGATGAGATCAATATAAAGGAAGAATCTATTAAAAACGAGGACGACGGCACAGAGATAGCGCGAGCGCTTGACACAGAGGCTGCAAAGATAATCTCATCCATCCCCAAGGAAACCTATAAGATAGCTTTGTGTGTCGAGGGGAAGGAGTACGACTCCCCCGCACTCGCACGGCTTATCGGAGATGCAGTGGATTCTAAGGGACGCATAGCCTTCATCATAGGATCATCTCACGGACTCTCGGAAAAAGTCAAAAAGGAGTGCGATGCCCGTATATCATTCTCCAAGCTGACCTTCCCGCATCAGCTTATGAGAGTAATTCTTGCCGAGGCGGTATACCGTTCCTTTACCATACTTGCAGGAAAAAGGTATCACAAATAAAGAAAAACCCTGTCTGTTACCGTGATCACGGTCTGACGGGGTTTTCGCTTTGTTAATCAATTGTTTCGGTTTCCTTCGGGAAGCATACGGACATTGCCGCGTTTGAATATTCGCGCCTACCGGTAACCTCCTCTACTATCTCTATAAAATCCGGAAACTCTACCTTTTCATCCCTGCTTTCAAGCTCGGTCTCCATGATTGCAGTATTCTTCCACTGCGGATAAACATCAATCTCAAAGATCTGACCGCAGTATTCAAATACATGGCGGAGCTTTTTAATCGGAGAGCTACCCGTATTAATTCTTTTTGAAAGCTCTACAAAGCGCTCCTCGCTGATCTCAATCTCGTCCTCTGCCGCACTCACACCGTCTATCCTTACCTTTACTGTTTCGGTGTATTCGGTGCGGTTACAGTATCTGCGGCTCCTTATACGATGAGTCTTGTATAGGGGGGATTTGAGGTATATTTGCGTTATTTCGGACAAGGAATATCCGTTTTTCGCTCTCATTTTCTCAACGTCAGGAATTCTGATTATATATTTTCGTTCTATTTCGATATGTGCGCCGAGCATAGATACCTCCTAGGTTTTTATATATTCTATCACTTTTTTCTGTTATTTTCAATGATGTTTCGACAAAAAAAGACGACGTTCAGGTTTTTTTAATAAAAGAACATCAAAAGACTTGACTTGTATGTTTTTTTATGATAAAATATCCTCATAAAAAGTTTTTACCTAGTATTGAAAGGATGGAACGATAATGGCAGAAGATACATTGCTTACAGACGAACAGCTCGCAAAAAAGAAAAAACGTGCAGCAATTTGGGATAAGGTGACCACAGGACTCCTTATCTTCCTTATGTCCTCTCCTATACTCATTCTCGCATACATCTTGCTGTGGTTCATCTTAAAATAATTTATCATTGAACATTAAGATACGCATCTCTTCCGAGGATACATACGGATCGGTAAGAGAACAATAAAAAACGGGTCGGCTCGGTTTACAACCTTGAGCCGATCCGTTTTTTTAGCTTTAGATCGTTTCTTTTATAAGTGCCGCCAATTCAAGAGCTGCCGCACGGGTAATGTGAACGTCATCATCGCGATACATCGCACTAGGCGAAAGCTCTGCAAGTGTCGCGTGGAAATCAACGACAGTCGCACCGATCTCAGCCGCTATCTCAAGCTGCATCGGATAAAGCTTATTCACTATATTTTCATTTGGAATATTCAGCGTATTTCCGCTGAGAACCTGAGGTGAGGTCGCAACAACGATCTTCACATCGGGATTTACTGCCTTATAGGAATTAACGAGAGATATATATTCGCTCTTATATACGCTTCCTGACTGATCCCAAAGTCTGGCATCGTTGGTTCCAAGCATTATGATAACGACGTCCGCATTAAATTCAAGGCTTGCCTGATATTCTGAATGCGTGACGTACGCACCGAGATTTGAATACTCAGTAACCGATGCGCCGTTCTTACCGAAGTTTCTTACCTCAACGTCACTTCCGAGAAGTCCCTGCAAAAGCGAGGGATACGTCTCGTCTATCGGGAAGGTGTGACCGGCAGTCAGGCTGTCACCGACGCAGGCAATCTTAGAATAAACAACAGGCTTCGCATTAAACGTGGTCGTAACGTACTCGGTATCTCCATAGCTTACAGAAAGTGTAACAGAGGTCTCTCCGCTTGCCTTAAGAAAATCAAGCTTGAGATAATCTCCACTGATCTGTGCCGATGCGACCGTAGGATCGGACACGCTCGCCGCATAGGTAACCTCAAGTCCGTTTGTGTTTACGTAATCCGAAATCTTAATAAGGGCGGAAGAACCGCTACCGAAATAGCCCTTGCTGACAGCGGGGATATCCGCGATCTTTTGCGGTGCCCGTGTCCACTTTGCATAAACGGTAACGTCATCGGTCATGTCATCCTCGATGACAGATGCAGAGAGCTCGCAATCCTCGTCAAAATACCAACCGCCGAATATGTATCCGCTTCTCTCCGGAACGTAAGGAACAAGCGAAAGCTCTGTGCCGTATGTGTACTCATCCGGCAATCCGTCACACTCACCGCCGCCAAGCACGTATTCAATATCGAAGTCCTCGGCATCCCATTTTGCATAAAGCTTGACCGACGTGCCGGTTACAAGATCAGCTGAGAATTTGTTTTTAAATTCCGCATCGAGATACCAGCCCTCGAAATCATAGTTTTTCTTTGTAGGCTTTACCTTTGAGAAATCCGGCTCGCTTCCCTTTTCGTAGCTTGCGGGAGCACTCGTCGGAAGCTTTCCGCCGGCTACGTCGTATTCAACGCTGACAACCTCAGGTCCGCCGCAGGAAACAAGTGCTACGGAAAGAAATGAAAGTGTCATAAGAAGCAAGGTCAGGTAAATGATCTTCTTCATATTATATTCTCCTTTTGTTTTTTTTAATTATATCATCTCTCCGGATGAATGTCAAGCATTTTATCTATAAAACCGCATTAACCGTATCAATATCTATAATTTCTTTTTTCCGAAGTTACACGTATTACTTGAAAATTCTATTCGTGCGTGCTATAATGTACGTAGATGTTAAGGCGCGGAGTGAATATAACTCAAGCATACAGTTGCTCGCGCCATTAAATACGTGCGGTCGCAGCGGCGACAGAATGGATGCTAAAATGAAAAACATTCAGGAATACAGAATAATATATAAAGCCATTTTGGACGCGATCGAAAAAGAGCCGATGGATCGCCAATCTCTCGTAAAGGCGGCAGTAGATGCATTCGACCTTTCCGCCGCAGAGCTTGCCGACAGAAAGACCAACGGCAGACTCAACGTACTGCGCAGCATGAGCGGTACAGTCATAAACGAGATGCACGCGAGATCAATGATCAAGCGGGATTCCAACGGATTATACCACAAGTGCGCAGAAAAGCCGGTAGCAATAAGGATGGAGCGGTGCGAGGAGGAGATACTTGACCTGCTTCGCACAGGACCGAAAACTAAGAATGAAATACGGGATTCGCTTGTCGATTTCTTCGGAACGGATGAAACGGCAACGCAAAGAGACGACAACAAGCTGTTTACCTACATAGGTCAGATTCTAAAGCGATTGGTTGCCGAAAGGCTTGCCGCATACGACGGCTCGATTTACAGGCTCATGCCCGCACGCGCGGCAGAGATAAAAAGCAGAGGCGAGATACTCGGGCTTAAAGCAGATTTTCTTTCGCTCATTCATTCAAAGGGCGGAGAATTCTTTGAGCATTACTTTATGAATCTTTTAGAAAAATATCTTATCAGATGCGGAAAAACCGTCACCGAAAGCTACGTTACCGGTGGATCTGCAGACGGCGGTATAGACGGAATTGCCAAAACCGTTGATTGCCTCGGATTCAGAGAGACGATAATGGTGCAGACAAAGAACAGAAACGATATTGCGGTAGAAACGGATATCCGCAGCTTTTACGGCGCGATCTGTGCTGCTCAGGGCTCGCGCGGAATATACGCGATAACCTCGGACTTTCACCCCGTCGCAAAGAAGTTCCTTGACTCTATCGACAACTGCGTAGGAGTTAACGGAGACAAAATATTTGCTATGGCGGTGGATTGCTCCTACGGAATAATCAGAGAAAACGGAAAGCTCGTTATAGACGTTTCCGCACTGGAGTAATTTATGGATTTTTCTAAATATGCGAAAAGAACCGGTGCGAGCTGTGAAAGCTGCGAATTTTATCAATACGACGACTATACCGACAGCTACAGCTGTTCCCTTTCCCTTGATGAGGACGAGATGGTCAATTTTGTTTCCGGTATGACACGCGAATGCAAATACTATCGCTTTTACGACGAGTATAAAAGCGTTCAGAAGCAGATATAATTTTGAGCAATTCTCACATAAGATGGGCGAGACAATTGTCATCTTTGACAGTTTTTCGCCTTTTTCTTTGGAAAAAAATATTTTTGGCACTTGCGAAAACGGGAGAAAAAAGGAGCATTTGAGAGAAAACGTGAGCTTTGGTTTTCTAAATTGATTTTTTAGAAAAAAGTTTTAAAAAAGTGTTGACAAACGCTACTCTCTATGTTATAATATGTAGGCTTGAAAAAATCTCACCCGCAACGTGAGAAAACTAATTTTTTTCGGAGGAATAACAATGTCCACATTCATGGCCAACAAAGAGACCATCGAACGCAGATGGTTCGTTATCGACGCAGCAGGACAGCCCCTCGGCAAAACTGCTGTAAAAGCCGCTACCATTCTTCGCGGCAAGCACAGACCCGAGTTCACTCCTCACGCTGACTGCGGTGAGTTCGTTATCATCGTAAACGCAGCTAAGGCTATCCTCACCGGTAAGAAGCTTGAGCAGAAGTTCTACCGTCATCATTCCGGTTACATCGGCGGCCTTAAGGAAGTTAATTACAAGACCCTTATGAACACTCGTCCCGAGCTTGCTATGGAGCTTGCTGTTAAGGGTATGCTTCCCCACAATTCCCTTGGTGACAAGGCATTCACTCGTCTTCACGTTTATGTAGGCGAAAACCACGAGCAGGCTGCACAGAAGCCCATCGCTCTTGACTAATAGGGAGGTAAATGATTATGTACACTAGCGCTAAGCCTTATTTCTACGGCACAGGCAGAAGAAAGAAGTCTGTTGCAAGAGTTCGCCTCTACCCCGGTACCGGTGCGGTTACCATCAACGGCAGAGACATCGACGATTATTTCGGTCTTGATACCCTCAAGCTTATCGTAAACCAGCCCTTCGGTGTTACCGAGACTGTTGGCAAGTTCGACATCGTTGCAAACGTTAACGGTGGCGGCTTCTCCGGTCAGGCAGGTGCGATCCGTCACGGCGTTGCACGTGCGCTTCTTCTCGCTGATGAGACCTATAAGCCCCTTCTCAAGAAGGCAGGCCTTCTCACCAGAGACCCTCGTATGAAGGAGAGAAAGAAGTACGGTCTCAAGGCTGCTCGTCGCGCACCTCAGTTCTCCAAGAGATAATTTCGACCCTTGGTCGAATACAAAAAATGCTCAGCTTACGCTGGGCATTTTTTATTATCTCTTTGAACTGAGGTACAACTATGATTGCCTTGCGGCAAGTTGTCAGTTATGGTTGGGCTATGCCCAAGTTATGAGCGACTGCGTCACGTTGAAGGTTAGATAGGCAATCATATCATAACTTTTGCCATCGGCATAACCATAACTACGCGATAGCGTATCATAACATTTGCGCCAGCAAACTCATAACTTTAAAGCCTTCCCCACCGTCCTATTTACTTTTGGTCGAAGTTATGGTATAATATAGCCGATAGATAAACTTGATTTTTTGGAGATATCTAATGAAGAAAAAGGCAATTAAGGTTATAAAATGGATAACACTGCTTGTCTCTGCATTACTTGTTTTATTCTTTTGGGCTAGAGCAATAGTAAAAGCAATTTATAACCGAACTCCCGACGGTGGTATCAACGAATCGATGTACGTTGATATAAATGGCACAAAACAGTGGATTAATATTTATGGAGACGATATAGATAATCCCGTTTTACTGTATTTGCACGGTGGTCCGGGAGAAGCTACAAGCACTATTGATTATGCATTTACAAGAAAATGGGCTGATGTATATACAATAGTAACATGGGATCAGCGTAACTCGGGAAAAAGTTATGATCCTTCCCAGAATAATACTGTGTTAACACGAGAATTGTTTTTAACCGACGGTAAAGAAGTAACAGAATTTATACTTAATTATCTATCAAAAGACAAGATTACACTTCTTGGGCATTCGTGGGGATCTATTTACGGAGCTAATTTGGTACTTGAATATCCGGAATATTATGAGTGCTTCATAGGAACAGGACAGCTTGTTGACTGCACCGAAAACGAAATAGCCTTTATACAAGAAGCAAAGTTATGGGCTGAAGGTGATGAAGAAACTCTAAAATTGGTAAACAAATTAACACCGAATAATGTCTCAATGGAACATTTTGCGGTCAAAAATGCCGTTATGAAAAAATATCGATATGATATGATGGCAAACGGTTCGGATTACAACATAGCAATAACAAAGATATTTAATCCCTATTATTCTATGTTCGATTGGATAAACTCTTTTAAAACAGATATTAGTGTGTATTCCGACTTCTTAATTTCAGAAGAATTTTTATCATTCTCCCTGAAAGGTAGAGTCGATTATAAAGTGCCGTATTACAATGTAAACGGAGATAAGGATTATCAAACGAACTACAAATTGGCACAAAAATATTTTGAAGAAGTAAACGCACCGTACAAGCAAATGTTTTTGATGGAAAATATGACACACGGTTTGTTAGAATCAGACTCAGAAGCTTTCTCTAAAATTATTCATCAAATTGCAAAAGCAGAAAAAGAACGATAAATCTCAATTTGTCGATTAGATAGTTTGGCTAGGGATATGATAACGAAAGGATATAGAAAGGTATGACATTTCTTGAACTTGCAACGGCACGTTATTCCGTGCGTAAATTCAAACACGATATGATTGAGGACGCAAAGCTTAAAGCGATTCTCGAGGCAGGGCACGTTGCTCCCACTGCCTGCAATAATCAGCCACAGAGGATATACGTTGTAAAAAGCGAAGAAATCCGCAGAAAACTTGCGGAGGTATGCCGCTATACTTTTGATGCGCCCGTAATACTCGTTATTGGATATGATAAAGAGCGCGATTGGAAAAACCGCTTGATGCCCGGATATAATTCAGGCGAAACCGATGCCGCCATCGTTTGTACACATATGATGCTTGAAGCTTGGGAACAAGGACTCGGCTCTTGTTGGGTTGGATACTTCAATGCTGATGACATATCACGTACACTCGGTCTGCCCGATAACGTTTGCGTAACAGCTATGCTCCCCCTCGGTTACGCAGCCGACGATGCACAGCCTGCGGAACGGCACAGTACGTACCGTGATTGGGAAGATACAATAACTGTGCTGTGAGCGATAAATAAGAATTTGATGAGCGGAGGTTATCCGTATGAAAAAGAAATACATTTTATATGGAATTGTTTTGGTTTTAGTACTCGGTATTATTGCTGCTTGTTTATGGTATTTTACGCCTAAAACATTCCTTAAAGATGTTGATAGCAATGAGATTACTTCCATCTCTGTGTTTTGTGGCAGCACAGGACAGCGAATGACCTTGGAGGATACAGAAGATATCGCTACAATAGTCAACAATATACAGTCGACGAAAATGAAAAGAGGTAAAATCTCCTCAAATTATGATGGCTACGCATTTAGCTTAACCTTCAAAGATAAAGAAGGAAATACACTTGATAGCTTTATTATCAACAGTAGAAATGTCATTCGAGATGATCCGTTCTTCTATGAGTGTGAAAATGGGGAGCTTTGCTTTTCTTTTCTGCAAGAATTAGAAAACAAATACTGCATTGAAGAATAACCCTCAAATTCCGGTTCAAAAAAATTCAAGCCAAGAAAGGCAGCTTAATATATGAATGCGAATTTTGAAATAAACGGTTTGATTATCGAAACCGACAGATTGATATTGCGCCCATTTAAGCAATCGGATCTTGCGGACTTCTACGAATATGCCTCGGTCGAGGGCGTCGGAGAAATGGCGGGTTGGAAGCACCACGAATCAATAAATGAAACGCAGGAAATTTTAAACAGCTTCATTAAGCACGATAAAACCTTTGCCATTGTTTTTAAGGAAAACAACAAGGTGATCGGTTCGCTCGGCGTTGAAAAATACGGTATGGAGGATGCTCTGAGTGAATTTCACAGTTACAAAGGAAGAGAACTCGGTTACGTATTATCAAAGGATTATTGGGGCAAAGGCATTATGCCGGAGGCTGTGCAGGCTGTTATAGATCATCTTTTTAAGGTTTCGGGACTTGATTTTTTGACCTGCGGTTATTACGACTTTAACAGTCAATCGAAAAGAGTTCAGGATAAATGCGGCTTTGTGCCGTACAGAAAGCTTGTGATGGATACCAGAATGGGAACACGCGAGCCCGGTGTTTTAAACCTTCTAATAAATCCCAACAGAAATATCACGCTTACTTTTTCCCATCCGGAAACGCTGATTTACAAAGAATGTTGAATTACAGTTTTTAGAGGAGAATGAGATATGAGCCGAAAAACAAGCGGTACAAAACTACACAACGTCTTATTTCCGTTCTGGATGATAATGATGTTTCCGATAGCCTGGCTGGTTATTCTGCCCGGAAATTTCATTATTGACAGTCTTGTTCTGCTAATCAGTATGGCGGCATTGAAAATCACCGACAGAAAACTGTGCTATAAGAAATACATATTCAAAATTTTCACATTCGGTATGCTGTCGGACATTATCGGGGCGGCATATTTGATGTTGATGATGCTGGTGTTTGAGGTCGGCGTTATGGGTGATGAGCTTTATCTGACACTCCCTGCCCTCTTTATATCGGCAGTGTTGATTTTTATACTTAATTATTACGTTACGTTCAAGAACGTTGACAAACCGTTGCGACTCAAGATGTCAGTAATCTTTTCCACGGTTACCGCACCATATACGTTTTTAGTCCCGTCAAGCTGGTTATACGGATAGTTACCGACATTATCGGCGGAGCACTGCTAAGCACGGGACTTGTGCTGACGTATTGCTCTATCAGCGTTTCATCCCCCTTGTAAGATAAAATTTGAGGAGCCAAAAAAAGCCTAATAAATTCTACGTTTTGTCAAATACGGAAAATCAGACTGACCGAATAAGTCTAAAACTTAAAATAAAGCAATGGAGTTGATCCATAACTATGCAAGACAAAAAGCACAAGCAGATATATACAAAACGTCTCACCCTGCGCCCTATCGCCGACGGTGACGCGCCTGACGCAATAAAACTGTTTACCGCCCCCGAGATAGGGGAAACATATATGCTACCGGATTTTAAGTCGCGCGAAGAAATGCTGAACCTCTTTAATACTCTAAAGAGGCTCTCGGAGGCTGAGGAACGCTTTGTGCGCGGAGTCTATCTTGATAACAGGATGATAGGCTTCATAAATGACGTTGAGATCGATCGGGATAATATTGAGCTTGGATTTGTAATTCACCCCGATCACAAAAACAATGGATACGCCACCGAGGTTCTGACAGCGTGTATGGATGTGCTGTTCGATATGGGATATTCCACCGTCAAAACAGGTGCGTTTGAAGAAAACTCGGCAAGTTTACGCGTTATGGAAAAAAGCGGAATGATGCGAAAAAGCACTGTCAGCGAGCTTGAATACAGAGGAAAGATACATCGCTGCGTTTGGTTTGAGAAAAATGCTGAAAACAACGGTTAAGCATGACCGGATTTAGACCGGAAATGTCGGCTGACAAATATCAAAGTGCAGTTAGAATGTCAACACGCCGCGGGGATTACAGCTTGCATTTTGGGATAAGATGTGTTATACTAGAGTGAATTTTATTTTTTCACGGTGAAATATGGATAACAAAAGAGAAAAGCTAGGCAGCAGACTCGGCTTTATACTGCTGAGTGCGGGCTGCGCTATCGGAATCGGAAACGTTTGGAAATTCCCCTACGTAGCGGGACAGAACGGAGGCGGTGCTTTCGTTCTCATATATCTTGTATTCCTTGCTATTATGGGAATACCGGTTATGAGTATGGAATTTTCGCTCGGACGCGCGGCGCAAAGGAGTCCCGCCAAGCTATACAACGAGCTTGAACCCAAAGGCACGAAGTGGCATCTTCACGGATACTTTGCTCTCGCAGGCAACGTTCTTCTTATGATGTTCTATACGTCCGTTACAGCTTGGATGCTCAGATATTTTATATACTTCTTAAGCGGAAAATTCACGCCCGGTATGACAAACACGGATATTGCGGCTGTGTTCGACGGCATGCTTGCAGAGCCGATAATGATGATCGTGTTCATGGGTATTGTTACCGTGATCGGATTTCTCGTCTGCTCCTTCGATATGCAGAAGGGCCTTGAGAAGGTAACCAAGTCTATGATGATATCCCTGCTTGTGCTTATTTTGGTGCTGGCAATCAACAGCTTTACATTTGAGAAGGCGGGAGAGGCATTGAAATTCTATCTCATCCCCGATTTTGACAAGGTCAGCTGGTCGACAGTCTCAGATGCGATGTGTCAGGCGTTCTTTACCCTCAGCCTCGGAATTGGGTCGATGGCCATTTTCGGCAGCTTTCTCAGCAAGGACAGGGCACTTCTCGGCGAAAGCGTTAACGTAGCGGTGCTTGATACCTTCGTGGCTATCACTTCCGGCCTGATTATTTTCCCGATTATAAA
>JAZRUS010000024.1:0-32021 GCA_045652665.1 Eubacteriales bacterium
GGGGTCGTGTCAACTTTTCCGTACTGAGCTGCGCTTTCTCCCGGCTTCATTTTTATCACCTGACCGAACACCGAATTATTGACGGATATGCTAGCGTCCTCCGGCATTATAGGAGTTATTGCGGCGCGAAGAAGCTTTTTAAGTATCCTTGACTCGATCTTGTTTATCGCCTGCTGCTCGGGACGTATGTATTCACAGTCGGACTGACCGAGCAATTCGCCTCCGAGAGAGGTATTCTTTCTAATAACTATCGGAAAAGCGGTGGGGGTGTAATAGGGGATCTGTGTTCTCCTCATCAGGAATTCATTTCCTTCGGCGACAGGACTGCCACGGTCAAGGATAGGAGACATTGTGGGGATAACGCTTCCGTCCTGCATTATTACGTCCTCGGATACGGTCTCGTATATCACGTCCCGATCGACAAGGTGCTTTGACTTGCAGGGGCAGATATCCTCTGCCTCGCCGCACTTGGTGCACACCTTGATCTTGCGTCTGTAATATTTGGGTATGTCAAGCAGTGTCAGCGACCCGGAGAAAACGAATTTTCCTATATCCCCGTCGTCATCCCTATAAAAAGCGATGATCAGGGTTGTCGTATCTCCGTCACCGAGCTCTCCGTCGCCGATTTCGTATTCAGCCATATCGAGCATGTCATCACTCTGACCGTAACGTCTGGCCAGCTCACTTCTTGTCGTTGTGAGCTTGAGGAAGCAATATTCCATATCCTCTATAAGTGAGATGTTAGGCTGAGGAATAAAAGCGGTTGGAGCAAGGCAGTGAAGCCGCACTCCGCCGACCTCGCGACCGAGCCGCATAGAATTATCCCACTCAACGTACCAGATGCTTCCGCCGTAAATGTAGGTGTACCTTTCGTCGATATCGTTCATCTCCTCATACGGGAGCTTGTCCCTGACGGATGCCAGTAGCCGTTCTATAGAAAGGGCGTTGCGGTTGCGCTTTTCGTTGTAGCACGCGGCGTCAACCTTGGGGTGCGGAATATCGGAGGAGACTTGACTCTCGATGATCTCGTAGGTAATATTGCGAACCGTTATAGCTCTCTCGTCCGAACCGTCAATATCTGGGGAGCCACGGTACTGTCTCATGTGCCTCTCGCAGAGCTCGATCGTGTCTGAGTAGCAGTTTCTTGCGTTATGATAAAGTGAGGTGAAGAAATCGAGCCTTACTTCCTTTGATGTGTTTGTAATATTCACTTTGGTTCTCCGTATTTGCGTTTTAAGTAATTTTTCTCCTCCTCGCTTGCCGCGTTGAAGTCTTCCCACATATCCTTTGTCCAGTATGCGGATCTCCTCTTGGGCAGGCTCTCTGCCGGTCGGGTGTGGAATATTGCAAAGCCGCGAAGAGCATCCGGAGCGTGTGTTATCTCGTGCGGCTCTGTAGAGCAATCGGTCGGTCGCAGCTTGTCTATGATCAGGGCGGGCAGGCAACGTATCAGCTCAGTGCAGGTGGAGAAGATTTTGAATACCGAGCTGCCCGTGTCGCACAAAAGCTCCTTTACGGCAAGCCAGCCGGTTTCTCTGTCGTTTGACGTTTTTGTGAAATTAACCCCGAATTCCGAGAATATTGATGCTTTTGTTCTTCCGGTCTCTTGGGATCTGCTCCACAGGTCGGGGGGTGCAAGCGTTGCGTATATGTCCTCGCTTTGCGGAGTTCTTTCGCATATTGCCTTTGCCGATGCGCTGATCGGCATATCGGAGGCGCACAGCTCACGGTAAACGTACACGTGACGCTCCGGGCTCACGGCTATCCATAGGCATACAAGGCGGTCCAGACCGTAGTCTACAGTTCGGTATCTTCTCCATCCGCGCGGTATTTCAAATGGCTCCGTGACGTGCTTAGCGTGCGAAAATTCAGAGAAATACTGCCCCTCAAAAATGTTCCAGTCGCCGTAAAGCAATGCCTTTTTTTCACGCTCCGGTAGGGCGAGCAGGCGTGTTTTGTACTCCGGATCTCCCTCGCGCAGAAATTTGTTATCGTCGAGCAGGGAGGGGATAAATATTCTCTTCAGCCCATCCTCACCGCAAAAGGAGTGAGCTGCGCGAGCAGGATCTATGAACCGTGATTTTACCCACGAATGTCCGACGCCGCCGGGGTTTGTGGAGGATTTTATCTGCTTCGGAAAGCTGTTTGCGCCCCTGACTCGCGAAATAAGGTAAACGTATTGCGATTCGGTAAAATGAGTAAGCTCGTCAAAGCGTATCACGTCATATTCCGCGCTTTGATATTGATAAACGTCGTTTTCCGCCGCGCAGTATCCAAAATCTATGACCGATCCGTTTTTGAATCTTCCGGTATGAGAGGAGGAGTTGAAGGTGTAGATCTCGCGGGGGAAGAGCATCAGCGAGGTCCTTATAAGCGATTTTTCGAGCTCAGAAAACGTGCGTCTCAGTACCAGCTGCTTTGAGCCGGGATATCTCAGGGCAAATAGTAGCGCGTCTACCATTTGACCGTAGGATTTTCCGCCGCCTGCCGCGCCGCCGAAGAGCACCTCCGATTCCTTAGCGTCGATAAACCGCTTCTGCTTTTTCGTCACCGGTATGTTAAGCTTCATTTGTGTGATCGCCTACGACCTCAATAGTCACGTCGAGACCCGTGTCGTCTTTTTCTCGCTCCCGTTCTCCCATTCCGAACTCCGATGAGAGCAGAAATTTCACGAGTGAGGAGTCAAACCGCTTTGTCAGCGCTGCGTCTATGAGGTAATCCCTTCTGATTTCGTTGCATTCGCGGTATGCTCTCTCAAACTCTCTGTGTTTTCTGAATCCTTCGATGTCTGCAAGTGTCGCTCCGATGCTTTTCGCAAATTTTGATAGGCTTGGTGCTCCTCTTGGCTCGTCGAACGAGATAAAGAAGCTATAAAGAAGCCTCGGCATCTGTGGCGTGTATTTGATTTTTCGCTTCATGTGCTCTCCGCCTCCTCGCTTGATTGCCGGCATCGGGGCATAGGGCCCGTCGCTCCGTCTGTCGGCAGGTCTATTCTAACATCCGAAAAGACATCCTGTAAGTATAGTTCGGTTCCAATAAACACAGACTTTGCAGTTGATGTTTTGTGCATATTCAACAAAAATCGGGTGCTTCCTCGTGCAAAAGGTTGCGCGCAAAAATTATTAATAAATAACCCCTTGCACCGAGCGACAAAATGTGTTATAATCAATGCGGATAACAATGACGACACATCGATGGAGATAAAAATGGAAGAAAGATTCATAAGCCTTATATATCCGAATGAGGAGTCTAGACTGTATCATTCTGACAGGGATAATCTCCCACGCATATCGGAGGACGTATGCGACGAGCTTGGTCTGAATGAGATATTCTCGCTTCGCAACAGCTCGCTGACCGACTTTTTTACGTGTGACCCCGAGGTGATACGTTACCGTCAGGATGCAATAAGGGATATGATGGAAGTTCCCGAGATCAAGGACACGCTTGCAAAGGCGCATCCGATACTCGATGATATTCAGGAGCTTCGCCGACTTGATAGCGATAATTCAGCGTCCGGTGATTCCTACCTTTACAGCATTACCGAAATAGAGCTGTACGTTACCTGTATAGATACTCTCGCAAAGGGGCTTCTGCCCGTGCGCGACAGAATGAGGAGCACCGCATTCGGCACTCTTACCGATTTTATATCCGAGCTTTCCGCGTCGGACTACTACAAGGAGCTTAACGAGAAGCTTGATGCGCTCGCTTCAAGGGTGCACGAGGTAAAAAGCATAACCGTCGGAGTTAACCTTGACGGGCAGTTGCGCCCATCCTCCGCGGGAGTTATTTCAATAAATTCCGAGCCGTTCAAATCCGGCAAGGTGCTTGATAAAATACTTCGTTTTTCCTTTAAGAACGATGCTTTTACCTGCATTGCTGAGCTTTCGCCATTCGGAAAGGGGCAGAGTGAGAATAAAAGAGAGGCTCTTATGGGTGCCTTCAACGGTGCAATAGAGGACGTGTTCCGTTCGTCGGTCAAGGGCTGGCGCGCAATAGTGGGAGAATACGTGCTTGACAATACAGACTTCCTTCTGAAAATGCTTCCGGAGATAGAGTTTGTCAGCAGAGCGTCAGAGCTTATGAATCAGCTTTCCGTGCATCCGGGATGTTCTATATGTGTGCCGGAGCTCGCACCGATCGGAGAGAAGGTGTTCTCTGCGAAGGGACTCTACAACCCCAGAGTCGCTCTCGCAATCGAAGAAAAGATAATTACCAACGATTTTGAGTTTGACGATGCGGCGCGCATCTACGTCCTCACCGGACCTAACCGCGGTGGAAAGTCGGTTATAACCGTGGCGGTAGGTGCCTCTCAGGCGCTTATGCAGCTCGGACTTCCCGTGCCTGCGAGCGAGGCGGTGATATCTCCCGTTGACGGAATATTTACGCATTTCCCCGAGGGAGCTGACGATACGATAGATAAGGGAAGACTCGGAGAGGAATGCGCAAGACTCAAGGAGATATTCGAGTCGGTAACGTCTGACAGTATGATACTTCTTGACGAATCTCTTTCCTCAACGGGAGCATACGAGGCATCTTATATTGCCTCTGAAATACTTACGAGCTTTGCGGCTATCTGTACTCGCGGAATCTTTTCTACTCACCTGCACGAGCTTGCCGCGGGTGTTCCGGGGATAAATCAGCGCGCGGCTGAGTGCGGCGGCATCCGGATAGATACTCTTGTTGCGGGTATGGAGGACGGAGAGCGTTCATTTAAAATACACAGAATGAAGCCGGACGGAAAATCCTACGCCAGAGATATTGCGGATAAGTACGGTCTTTCATTTGAAAATCTTATGGCTAAGGCTGAGGAGAAAAGCATAAAATGAGTGTGATCATCGGTATAGATGTCGGCGGCAGCACGACCAAGATAGTCGGTTTCCGTACGGAGGGCGAAAAACGCGAGCTTATAGAGCCTCAGTTCGTCAGGGCAAACGACCCTGTTACGGCGACCTACGGCGCATTCGGTAAATTTACGGATGAAAACCGTATATCAATAAACGAGATCGACAAGGTAATGATGACCGGCGTCGGCTCGTCATACGTAAAGCACGACCTTTACGGTCTAGACTGCATTCGAGTACAGGAATTTAACGGGATAGGTCTTGGCGGCCTCTACCTTTCGGGACTTGATAACGCAGTCGTAGTGAGCATGGGCACGGGAACGGCTCTCGTGCACGCGACAAGCGAAGGGAAAATGGATTATCTGGGCGGTACGGGCGTCGGCGGCGGAACTCTCGTCGGACTTTCTAAGCTTCTTCTGTCGGCAGAAACGATAGGGCATATAGAGGAGTATGCGGCAGGCGGAGATCTTGCAAACATTGATCTCAGAATAAAGGATCTCACAAGCGGCGGCACTCATTCGCTCGTGGATGATCTGACGGCATCGAACTTCGGCAACGTCTCGGATCTTGCAAGCAGAAGCGACCTTGCTCTCGGTATAATGAATATGGTTTACGAGACGATCGGTATGGTAACGGTATTTGCGGCGCGCAGCGTCGGAGTCGATAACGTTATACTCACGGGAAATTTGACACGGCTTGAGTTCTGCAAGGATAAATTTGACTACTTTAACAGCTTGAATTACGGTGTAAACTTTATTATGCCGCGCCGTTCGGAGTATGCTACGGTGATCGGCACAGCACTTCACGGATTCTGACAGAATATCAACGGATGAAGGGCAAAGGAGGCTCGCTTTATTTGAATATTCTTCGGTTTATGATCCCGAAAAGCTCGGTCGAGTACATAACCTCGTCCAGCACTGTGCGACAGGCACTGGAGAAGATGCGCTATCACCGCTACGTCGCGATCCCTGTCATAGATGACGAGGGTATTTACGTCGGAACGCTGAGAAACGACGATCTTTTCAAATATTTTCTTGATAACGGCACGTTTGATTCCAGAGCGGCGGAGCGTGACGGAGTGATGAGTATACTCGATAGGGACTACTCAAAGCCGCTGTATCATAACGCGTCTGTTGGAGAGCTGATAGAGAACGTAAAGGAGCATAACTTCGTTCCTGTTGTAGATGACAGGGGATGCTTCATAGGGATAGTTCTCCGACGCGACATACTCAATTTCTTACTCAAATATTATGAAGCTGCAAACGGCTCGGCGAATTAAACGCAAATAACGAAGGGAGGTGCGGCAATGTCTGACGAATTAAATAAAAACTCTGCGGTGGGCGAATCTGCCGCACAGAACGAAAGAAGTCGCGAGGTGGCTCTGAGAGAAGCGCGTGCGCTCCTTTCGCGCTCGAATAAGGCGGCTGCGTTCGATATAGTCAGTCGCATTGAGGACGGAGAGAAAGACAGAGATCTGCGCGTGTCCGAGGTAATGGTCAGAATGCAGGAAAACTCCGCGCGCGCTCAGAAGCTCGCACAGGAGAGGGCATCCGTTGCCGAATTGAGCGGAGAATACAGAGCGCGTCTTGCGGCACGTGAAAACAGAAAAGCAGAGGCTGAGCGCCGCAAAACAGAAGAGGAGCGGGCTGCTCTTGAGAGAGATAAAGCCGAGCGTCGGCGTGTAGAGCTCGAGGAATTCCTCCGCCGCGAGCGCGAGGCAAGCGAAACACTGGGATCGAGGACGCAGAGCATACTTTCCGCTATAAGCTGTGCGCCCGCGGTCAGCGAGGAGCGGGGAGACGGCGAGACGGGAGAAATTAACACGCCCCCCTCAAGCATTGAAAGTAATTTGCCGCATGAGGATGACTCTGCGTTAAATACTCAGCAGGAAGCACCGAATACCGACGAGCTGATACTCAGAGTTGGAGAGAGCCGTGCGCAGACCGATACTCGGGATAATACGGACGGTGATCTGATATTGAATATCGGTGGAGGCACGGCGAGAAGTTCGGAATCCTTTATCTCAAGAATAAACGAAAATAACGGCAGGCTTGAGATCGGAGCTACCGAGATATATCCCGAGGCTGCTGCGCGCTCGTGCAGCCTTCCGCGCTCCGAGCACTGTGTGCCTGCGGCTGAATCGCAGAGGGGATATACTCCCGGTGCCGTGTCGGAGGAATACGGAGAGGAGCTTCGCATGCTTGAAGAGGAGGAGTCAAGATATGACGAGCGGATTGCAGACATCCGTGCGCGCCGCTACGAATACTCCGAGTACCTTGACGGTCAGTATGATGCTCCCTTTGCACAGTCACCTTCGGATTCGGTGAGCTTTGCCCCCAAGGGTGCTATCCGTACAGAGGAAAGTGCCGATGATTTTGAGCAGATAAACGACAGACTCCGTGCCGGCAGAGGACTTGAGGACGACCGTATGATTGCGGAATATGAGCGTCACCGCGAGGCACAGACGCGCAAGAGTGTACCTTTAAAGGGACCGGCAAGCGTTTCGGATTATGCAGCTCCTACTGAGCCGTATTATCAGCTTGATGCAGATCATCTTGCCGATCGTGACGAGGTGCATCCGTATGAGGATATGTATGCAACGCGCAATGACGCTCTGCCCACCGGGGAGCTGACTGCAGACGGGTACGGAAGCTATTACCGCGGTACCGGGTACCGTACCGATACCGACCGCTCGGCTATATCCGCCTACGAGCGCGAAATGATGAAGCGTGAGGAGCTTGAACGCTCCAAAAAGCGAAATTCGGAAATGATCGACGAGCGCGATGAGGAGCTTCGTACGTATGAGGATCACGCTCAGCGCGCGCATGTCTCGAGCTCCGTTGACTTGTTCGCAAAGAGTCAGCTTTCAAAGAGACTTGACAAATTTTACAAGGACGAAGCGGCGCTGATCAAAAAGCGTGAAAAAATAGAGAGATTGCAGGATGAGCTGTCTCCGGAGGAGAACGTAAGTGCGATCGTAGAAAAGATATCGGTTCAGAAGGAACTTTGCGAAATGTCTTCGGAGGCGCTTGGCGCCTGCGTTTACGTCGGTTTGAAGAGCCGTCGTACGAAACATAAGAAAATTTTTGAGGCTCATATAGACAAGTATAATTCCCTTTGCGATGAATACGAGACCGCTACGGGCAGGGCTCTCGAACGCCTTGACTGTTCCATGGTGGATGATGTTCTCGAGGGCAGGATCTGTCGTCCTATACAGAACGTTTACTATCACGGAATGGAGGATGAGACGTCGAGATCAGGTATCACAGCGGCGACGGAGAGGGAATACCGTCTTGAAAGAGAGGATGAGCTGCTGAGGGGCGAATACGAGCGCTTTATCAAAAGCGGCGGATATTCCGGATTTGCAGAGAGCGAGGCTCGCTCCATAGAGAAGCGTCGCTCGGAGAGGATGAGCGCCATAAAGCGCGCCGCAGAGCGTGACGTAGTCCTCGTCGGACTCAGAACCGAGTATAAAATAAGGGAGCTTGAAGCTCGCAGAGATATCGTTGCAAATTCCTTTGGCAGTGAGAGGCACGATAGGTCGCGTGAGCTGCGACAGATCGATAAGCGTATAGCAAAGATCAGAAAGCATGAGAAGATTATAGCCTCTCTTGAGCGAGAGGACAACGCTCGCTACTATATGCTTGCTGCACTTGACCCGACGAAGGAGAAGCTCCGCAGCGGAGCACGGCGCGAGAGGCTTGAGGCTATGCGTCTGAGGCTTGACGTGCTGCTCGCTGAGAGGGAGAGCATTAACGAGCGCCTTATAGTTTTGTACGGCGGATCGGGAAAGAAACTGAAAGAGGCGAAAATTACACGCAAGGCGGGGGCCGTGCGAAGAAAAATCGCACGTTCAATGTACCGCAAGCAACGGAAGCTTGCATCGAAGATCGATAGGATAAAAGCTCCTCTTGATATGAAGGCGCGCGCATACGAGGTGCTGAATAAAAAGACCGAATACGTAGCTACCTTTGAGGAGTTGCGGTATAAGCTTCGCCGCCTTAAGCCAAAGGGGCGCGCAAAGCGGGAGATAGAGCAGGAGATCAGGCGTATAAAACGGTTGATCCGTTCGTCGGATAAAGAGATCGGTTATATGATGCGTAAGCTCAGAAGGCAGGAGGAGCGGTATCGCGACGACCGTGATCATACGGTACTGATAATCGGTACGGTGGTTGTCGCCGCCTTATGCATCGGCGCGTGGATGCTGTTTGGAGACAGCATCACGGCGTATTTTAGCGAGCTCGCCTCGCACTTTTCGGGAAAGTAGGGTGCGTTATGGGAATTTTTAAAGACAGATCGGACGCCGGCGGACGGCTTGACGAGATGAATTCGCGTGACAAGGCGGATATGATACGCCGCCTTGAGCGCGAAAGAGAGAAGGTTAACACCGAGATAGAGAGTATTTTGCGTAACTATTCTAAGGAAAGCGGAAACCGCGCACTCAGAAAACGGCGCAAAAAAATCGGTTCGTCGCCAAATGACTGGAGCTTCGATGAAAAAGAATAAAAAATCCTCTAAATATTTTTGGCAAAGCTATTGATTTTTCCAAAATATATGATATAATTGTATTGACAAATAATGAAAGGTGAAGAGTGGCTTGAGGGTCACTCTTCATTTCTTGTAAAGAGGGTGTGATATGAGGAAAAGCATAAAGGACACCGTGAGAGAGGCAATCGAGCCTACGGTCACGGAGCTAGGATACAGGATATGGGACGTTACGTATTCCAAGATCGGTGCAGATTACCATCTTGAAATAACCATTGATTCCGACGCCGGTATCAATATTGACGACTGTGAGAAGGTTCACAGGGCGATCGACCCGATACTCGATGATGCAGATCCCATAGAGGGCTTCTATTACCTTGAGGTGTCCTCTCCGGGAATCGAGCGCGAGCTTCGTACCGACGAGCATATCGAGCTTTCCGTCGGACTGAAGGTTGAGGCTAAGCTCTTCACTCAGAAGGATGGCAGAAAGAGCTTTACGGGAATCCTTGCAGCAACCGATAAGGACAGCGTAACGCTTGAGGACGGCGAGCTTTCGGTTACGCTTATGAAAAACGAGATAGCAAAACTTACAACTACATACTTTGAATAAAGAAAGGATTGTAATTCTATAATTACAAGGTAAAAAGGAAAAAATGAACAAGGAATTTTTTGAGGCCCTTGACCTGATCGAAAAGGAAAAGGGAATACCCAAGGAGTATATGATCGTTAAGATCGAGGCAGCTCTTGCAAACGCCTGCCGTAAGGAGGTAGGTCAGAGCACTGTGATCAGAGTAAATCTCGATCCGGTAAAGCAGGATCTTAAGGTTTATCAGCAGCGCCTCGTAGTTGCGGATGGAGAGGTAGAGGATCCCAAGTGCCAGATATCCCTTTCCGAGGCAAAATCGCTCAGCAGACGCAACAAGCTTGGAGGTATGGTTGAAAACGAGCTTAAGACCAAGACCTTCCGTCGTATGTCTGCAACCGCAGGAAAGCAGATGATAATTCAGGCGATCAGAGATGCCGAGCGTGAAAGACAGACAAGAGAATACGAGGAGAAGAAGGAGGAGATAATCACCGCGATAGTTGATAAGGTGGACACCACCTCCGGCAACCTTATTCTCGATACCGGCACAGGATATGCGACCCTTCTTAAGGCGGAGCAGATCCCCGGTGAGGTTCACGACGTAGGCGATAGAATAAAGGTGTTCATCTCCGAGGTCAAGTCCGGCGAGGTGAGAGGTCCGCTCGTAACCCTTTCAAGAGTTCATCCCAATTTTGTGAAGCGTCTTTTCGAGCTTGAAATTCCTGAGATACAGGACGGAACAATCGTAATAAAGGGCATTTCCCGTGAGGCGGGAAGCCGTACTAAGATCGCCGTAGAGTCAAGAGACGAGAACGTAGACGCAATCGGTTCCTGTATCGGTAAAAACGGAATGAGAATATCCCAGATACTCGCCGAGCTCGGAAACGAGAAGGTCGATATAATCAAGTACAGCGATAATCTCCCCGAGTACGTTGCAGAGGCACTCTCTCCGGCAAAGGTAATATCGGTAGAGATGGAGGCAGAGCGTTCGTGCAGAGTTACCGTATCCCCTGATCAGCTCTCTCTTGCTATAGGTAAAGAGGGACAGAATGCGAAGCTCGTTGCCAGACTTACCGGCTGTAAGATAGATATCAAGGCGTAAGGCAGGCAGACTATGGCAGTAAGAAAACAACCGGTCAGACGTTGTACCGGGTGTGGTGAGCATTTTCCGAAGATTGAGCTCATCAGAGTGCTCAGAACTCCTGAGGGCGAGATAGTTCTCGATACCACGGGAAAGAAATCGGGTCGCGGAGCATATATATGCAAGAGTGCTACGTGTCTGAAAAAGGCACGAAAAGCAAAGCGCCTTGAAGTCTCGCTTGATTGCCGGATACCGGACGAGGTATATGACAAGCTGGAAGGGGAGCTTGCAGTTGGAAAATAGGGCCAATCAGCGTCTTTACGGAATGCTTGGATTTGCTATGAGAGCGGGAAAGCTTGTGATAGGCACCGAGCTTATATGTAAATCGCTCGCTCGCGGAACGGTTAAGCACGTCCTTGTATCGGGGGCAGCATCTGGTGCGACGAAGAAAAAGCTTTACGTAAAATGTGAATTTTATAATGTATCGATATCAACGGCAAATATAGATACCGAGCAGCTGGGATGCTTGCTCGGAAAGAGCTACGCTCCTGCCGCAGTGGCGGTGACAGACGAGGGATTTGCCCGAGAGATCAGGAAAGCAACCGAGGAATGAATCAGACGAAAGGAGTTTTCGCGAGAGCGAAAATCGGTGATTTAAATGGCTCAAATCAAAATTTCACAAATTTCAAAGGACTTCAATCTTAAAACGAAGGTCCTTACTGATGTATTCAAGGAAATAGGATTTGAAAAGAAAAACAGCAGTGCAACCGTGGAGGCGGAGGAGTATGAGATCTTTCTCGTTCATCTCACGGCGTCACATCAAATAAAAAATCTTGAAGCGTACACCAAGGGAAGCGTAACCATAAGTGCGCCTAAGCCGGCTAAGGTAGAGAAGCCGTCCGCATTAGAGGAGGCACCCAAGGTTGAGGCTAAGCCCTCTCCCGAGAAGGCGCCAACAGAGAAAACAAATAAGCCGGCAGAAAAGCCCGCCGAGCCCGCAAGGGGTCAGGATAAGGGAGTGAAACCCGCGAAGGCTCCCGAAAGACCTCAGGAAAAGCATATGGACAGAGCTCAGATGAGACCGAGAGATCAGAAGCCGTTTGAGAGGCGTCCTGACGGATCTTATCAGAAGCAGAATTCACAGACTTATTACGCACCCAAGCCTGCGTATCAGAGATACAACGACCGTCCGCAGGACGATCCGTTTGCAAAGAGACGCGAGAATATGATGCGTAATGCGGATGGCAGGCGTCAGATTCCTCAGGGACAGCCTCAGCAGCGTCCGATTCAAGACAAGCCGAAGATGGCAGAGCAGCAGAAGCAGCCTGTCGCTCAGCCGAATATCGCAAGACCGGCTCAGCAGGCACAGTTTGAGAAAGCGCAAAGACTTGCAAAGCAACCGGAGCCTCAGAAGCCGCAGCAGAAGAAGGAAGAAAAGAGGGCTCAGAAGCAGCAATTTAAGAAGATTACGCCCACGATCGATATGTCGAACGTGAAGGGCGGCGTAAATATTCATACCGATTACAAGGCGGAAGCCCCCAAGACCAGAGTCGTCGATATGAGAACCTCCGACGTGAATCTCTCCAAGTATGACGAGCGCTACAACGATCAGTTCTACGCGATTGCAAACGGCACGGATACAAAGGCTTCAAAACAGAAGCTCAAGAAGCAGGATAACCGCGGTCAGAATGCCAAGAGTGCAAAGGATAAAGAGAGAGCCGCACAGGAGAAGATCAAGCGCCTCGAGGCAGAGCGCGCAAGAAATAAGCAGCTTGAAATTACAGTTCCCGACGAGATAACCGTAAGTGAGTTGGCGTCAAGGCTTAAAAAGACGTCCGCTGAGGTTATCAAGAAGCTCATGTTTATGGGTGAGATGAAGGGACTTAACGACGTGGTTGATTACGGCACAGCCGAGATAATTGCTGACGAATTCGGCGCAAAGGTCACAAAGGAGGTCGTCATTACTATCGAGGAGCGTCTGTTCACCGAGGCAGAGGACAGTGAGGACGATCTTCTTGAGAGAGCACCCGTTGTGTGCGTTATGGGTCACGTTGACCACGGTAAGACCTCTATACTCGACGCTATAAGACATACAAGCGTAACCAAAGGCGAGGCAGGCGGAATCACGCAGGCAATAGGAGCATACCGTGTCAAGGCAAACGGTAAGGATATAACCTTCCTTGATACCCCCGGACACGAGGCGTTTACCGCAATGCGTATGCGTGGAGCAAAATCAACCGATATTGCTATCCTTGTTGTTGCTGCCGACGACGGCGTTATGCCCCAGACGGTTGAGGCTATAAACCACGCAAAGGCTGCAGGAATAGATATTATCGTAGCGATCAATAAGATGGATAAGCCGCAGGCTAATCCCGATAACGTTCTTAATCAGCTTACTCAATACGAGCTTGTCCCCGAGGCATGGGGCGGGGACGTTATATGCGTTCCCGTTTCCGCTCACACGGGTATGGGTATAGACGACCTTCTTGAGAGTGTTCTTCTCGTTGCGGAGGTCAAGGAGCTGAAGGCAAATCCCAACCGCCGCGCAAGAGGTCTGGTAATAGAATCTAAGCTCGACCGCGGAAGAGGTCCGGTAGCTACAGTCCTCGTTCAAAACGGCACTCTCCATCAGGGGGATTACGTTATCGTAGGAAATGCCGTGGGACGCGTTCGTCTCATGGTGGATGATAAGGGCAGAACAACAAAGGTAGCAGGTCCTTCGGTTCCCGTTGAGATAATCGGTCTTGACGACGTTCCGCAGGCGGGTGACGAGCTTAACGCGGTTGAGGATGAGAGAATGGCAAGAAGTCTTGCTGAACAGCGCCGTGAAAAGCAGCGCCAGGAGATCCTTGCCGCAAATGCCAGAGTTAATCTTGACGATCTGTTCAATCAGATCGCCGACGGAATAAAAACGCTTAATATTATCGTTAAGGCTGACGTTGCAGGCTCGGCAGAAGCTGTCAAGGCATCGCTTGTCAAGCTTTCCAATGAAGAAGTTAAGGTCAGCGTTATCCATAGCGCGGTCGGCGGTATTACCGAGAGCGACGTTATGCTTGCAACGGCATCAAACGCGATCATTGTAGGATTCAACGTTCGCCCCGACAAGAACGCTATAGACTCCGCAGACAGAAACGGAGTAGATATCCGTACCCACCGTATAATCTACGAGATAATCGATGAGGTTGAGGCGGCAATGAAGGGTATGCTTGCTCCTACCTTCAAAGAGGTCGTGCTCGGTCACGCCGAGGTTCGTCAGACTATCCGCGTTCCCAACGTCGGCACGATCGCAGGCTCGTATATCCGTGACGGTAAGATCACCCGTCAGTCCGAGATACGTATCGTCCGCGACGGTATAGTAATATTCGAGGATAAGATATCCTCTCTCCGCCGTTTCAAGGACGACGTTAAAGAGGTAAACGAGGGCTACGAATGCGGTGTAGGCCTTGATAAGTTCAATGACATAAAGGAAGGCGATATTCTTGAGGCCTTCATTATGGAAGAAGTAGCAAAATAAAGGATTCGTAAAGAGTCTCCGTGTGCTTTGATGCATTTCGGAGACTCTTTTTCTAATTTCCGGTGATTCGGGTATTGACAACGCGTTGTCAAGGACGTGCACTCTATAATCCATGGCGCATGTCTATGCAATTGTCACAAAAAAATAGGTCAAATTAACCAAACATTCTTTTTTAATATTGTAATAATATTAAAAGTGTGTTATTCTAGTAAAAAACTTGGAAGGAGCATTGATATGCAAGACAAGAAATACGTGTGTTACGAGGATTTCGGAGCATTCGGCGACGGCATAACCGAGGATTTTGCGGCTATATATGCGGCGCACCTTTATGCGAACGAACAGGGGTTACCTGTAAAGGCGAAAGCGGGCGCTAAATACTACATACATCATACGCTGATCGCCGGTGAGGTCAAATCAGTACCGATCAAAACCGACGTAGATTGGACGGGCGCGGAGATCATAATAGACGACTCCGATCTTGATTGGCGCGATCCTGTCTTGAGGCAAATGATTATTACCAGCATATTCGAGGTTATACCGGACAACAATGCAGAGGTTATAGAAGATTCAAAGCTTCTTTCAGGGATCGCACCGATAGGCTACGATTACGGAACGAAAAAATTGGATCTCGGTCTCGGTTATCCGGCAATGTTGGTTATTTATAACAACGACTGCCATATATATCGCAGATTTAGCAGTATCGGCAGCAGTACTTATATAAATCAAACGACCCAAGAGGTACAGGGGGACTCACAACATGAGCTTCTTATCGTTGACGAAGACGGAAACATAGATCCCTCCACTCCCTTTATGTTTAACTACGGCAAGATCACCAAAATAGAGGTCATCCGCACCGACGTTACACCTATTACCGTTAAGGGCGGTCTTGTGAGAACTATCGCTTGCGGGCTGAACGTCGCATATACGGATGATAACGGTGCGCGTTGCTTCTTCGGTTACTTCTCGCGCAGTCTTAACGTTAGACGCTCACATACGATTGTGGACGGAGTGCATCATATCGTTGAAGGCGAAGTATCCCGTGAGCGTCAGATGGCGGGAGAGTACGGAGCTTTCTATCACGGCTTCTTTTCTGCTGCCACGGCGGATACAGTTACGTTTAAAAACTGTATCCTTCAGGGTAGAAGATGCTACGGAATTAACGGAACTTACGATTTCGGTGCTAAACTGGTAAACAATATAACCCTTCTCAACTGTAAGCAGAGTAACTTCTGGATAGATGCTGACGGAAATCCGTCGGAGAAGGAGACCGGTCGAGGATCAATGGATCTGGTTGACGCTTACGCTCGCAACGGCAAACCCAAGATTGACCACTATTGCTGGGGCATCGGCGGCACCAACTTCTGCAAAAATATGAATTACATCGGATGCCGTCTCTCAAGATTTGACGCGCATATGGGACTTTATAACGGAAGGATCGAGGATACCGAGATTCAGATGATCGCAATCATCGGTAAGGGCGACTTCCACGTAAAGAACGTTACTATGTATACCTCCAACACAGGCGGAGGCTCAAATCCCATAATTTCGCTTAGGCGGGACTACGGCTCAACCTGGGATGGTACTATCCGTATAGACGGGCTTCGATTCTACACAATGAGCGACGTAACAGTTCTCATGTCTCATATTTATAGAAACTGGGACTACGGATACCCCTGCTACATGCCGAACGTGGAGGTAAGCGATCTTAAAATATTCTCTAAGCAAACCGGATTGCCGGTAGAACCCGGATACAAAGTAAACGTGTATTCGAATTCGATGCTCAGAGAGCCCGGCATGGGTGAAGAAAACACATTGAACACGCCTCCTACGGCTGTAATGTTCAATGAGGAGCTTGGCAAGTATGTTTTCGCCTATGACGAGTCGCACGGATATAAGAACCAAAACGTTACTGCTCCGCCTAAGTTCGTAAGGATCAATGACAATGAGGGCGACTACAGCTACAGAGTCCTTGATACCTCAAAGCAGGAAGGAGTCAAGAATGGCGGCTTCTATGGCAATACAGTATTCACGTCTGGCGGTGCAAGCTGTATAGGTACATCGTATGAGGATAAGGTGGGGTGCTTGGAGTTTGTTCCCCCCGACGAGGTAATAGCATGAATGAATTTGTAACATACGAGAGTTTCGGAGCGGCTGGTGACGGTTGACGGAGGATTTTGCCGCGATATATGCGGCGCACGTATATGCGAACGATAATATTATCGTACCGCCTGAGTTTGTAAGAATCAATGACAATGAGGGTGGATACATCTATTTTGTTCCTAACGGAGGCGAGGACGGATTCCTTGCAAAGACAGAGATCACTGTGCCAGACGGAGCATTGATCAGAGAATAATAAATAATAAAAAGCGGTTGCTCATTCGCAGAGCAACCGCTTGATTTTTTGGAGAAAGCTTAATTAGAAGATTTGATTGCAGACTTTTTAGTGTGTTACGTGTTTTCCTCGTGACTCTCAATGTTCCGTATATAATGGAATATATACTGCTGAGCAACGCCGGCGTAGCGGCCGAGCTCCGTCGGATCAAGCCTGCCGTCAAAGTATTTGTCTATCGCCTTCTTCATCCAGACGTCGATCGGAAAAGCCTCAAGATTGCCGAACCCGAAAAGAGCGGCACAGGATGCCACCTTTTCTCCGACGCCCCTTATCTGCATAAGGCAGGACTTTGTATGCTCGTACGAGCGCGCCGCTGCTATCATATCAAGATCGACAGCACCCGTGCTGACTTTTTCGGCCGCATCGCAAAGATACTTGTATCTGAATCCGGGATTCGCCGAGAGAAGCTTTTGCGGCTCTGCGTGCACATCGGATGCTTTTGGAAAGGTATAGCAGATTCCGCATTCCTTGCAAATTTCTTCACACGGGGTGCTATCCGTCTTTTTTGCGGGACAGGTTTTGTCTCCGTTATGTAAAGTTATATTTACACCGTACTCTGCTGAGATGCGTTTGATGATCTTCCTGATCCTCGGTATGTTATTGTTTTGCGAGATTATAAAGGAGAAAACGGTCTCCCACGGATCCTGCTTGAGTATCGCTATGCCTCCTGCAGACTGTGCGGCGCGCTTAAGCCATTCCGAATCCGTCCTCTCGGTGATATCGCGTCTGATCGCTCCGTAATCCGTTTCCAATGAAAAATACGGGGAGATCACCGAAACGAAATCCTTCTCCTTTGCGCCGTAGAAGATCAGCTCACCCCTTCTTTTCTGTCCGACGGTTATTATCATATCGTCGACGACGGTTAGGTATTCGACGTATCCGTCACTCTTGGCAATCAGCTCATATCTGAAGCACTGTCCGCACTCCATAGTATCTCTTAGATCGTATTCTCCGAGGTCAAGCGCAAGTATTGCATCGCGCCCGTCCTCCGCAGTTATACTTTTGTAAAACATTTTCTTCCTTCCTCTTGAAAAATGCGTACTGATGGTGTATAATGGATGTGTATATTATTTTATCATAGTTTTAATTTATATTCAAGTTATTCGGGAGATTTTATGGAACAAATTTATACGATACCCGTAAACGAGGCGTTTGACGAGGTTGGCGAAAAGCCGGAATGCGGCTGTCCGTTCTGCGTGCTTTACAGGAGACTGCAGAACGATGAGATTGATATTATTCTCGGCGCTTCCATGATGGAGCCCGATATAAGAATTAAAACGAACGAGCAGGGCTTCTGCCTTTCGCATTACAACATCATGCTTCGCAGAAAGCGTATGCTGGGTATGGGACTTATCCTTGAGAGCCACCTTGCCGAGGTAGAAAAGAAGGTGGACGGGCCTACTCTCCTCGGAAATAAGGCGCAGGCAAGCGTTGCGGCACTCGGTCAGCTCAATTCCGATTGTTACGTTTGCTCAAGGATCGATAAGAATCTCGGCGCAATGATAGCCACTGCTGTCTATCTCTTCGAGACAGATCCGGGATTTGTTGCAAAATTCAAGAAGGCTCCGTATTTCTGTCTCCCGCATTATAAACGGATGATCGAATATGCGTCTAAGAAAATGGCAAAGCGACATTTCCGCGACTTCTACGACGCGGCGCACGGTATTGAAAATGCTTACGTAAAATCGCTTCAGGGCGACGTGTCCTGGTTCTGTAAGAAGTTTGATTACAGATATGATGAGGAGCCGTGGTATAACTCGAAGGATTCGGTTCAGCGCTCAATAAAATTTCTGTCGGGCGATCTCGGTCTCGACGATTGAGGAGGACTTTATGATAATTGAGAAGATATGTATTAAAAGCTTCGGTATGATTACCGATATGACCCTCGAATTTTCGGATTCCATAAATGTGATCGAGGGGCAGAATGAGGCGGGAAAGAGTACTATTGCCGCCTTCATAAAATACATGCTTTACGGATTTGACAGCGGTGATGATAAGAGCGTTCTTTCCGAACGCGACAAACGCATTAATTGGGCAACCGGCAGGGCAGAGGGCTCGATGACCGTCACGGTCAAGGGAAAGAGCTATCTTATAACACGATCGACCACGGAGGTCGAGGGAGCGTCGCGTTCTTCCTATAGAGAGGAATGCTCTATAATCGACCTTGAGACCGGCTCGCCCGTGTTCGGTAAGGCTCCGGCGGGAGAGGTGTTCTTCGGAGTTGATCGTGATCTGTTTGAAAACACCGCCTTCGTCGGTCAGATAGGCGATTCAGGGATAAACGAGGGCTCTGTTAAGGAGTCTATCGAGAATATACTCTTCTCCGGTGCTGAGCGCATTAACAATCAGCGTGCCGCATCCAAGGTTGCCGTCAAGATGGAAACCCTCCTTCATAGTAACGGTATGGGAGGCGTTATATACGACCTTATGCGCCGTTCGGATGAGTTCGAGGCAAGGTTCAGGCAGGCTGACGAGGATAATAAGCAGATACTCGCCAAGGAGGCGAAGCTTCACGAGATAAAGGAATCGAGAGCTGCCGAGGTTGAAAGGCGCGAGAAGTTCTGCGACCTCGATATGTGCTACAGAAACGTTCTTATAATTCAAGATTTTGACAGACTCCACGAGCTTGAAGCCGAATACGAGGCAAAGAACGAGGAATATGATAATTTCGTAGCCGAAAACGTGAGAGCCGGCTTTACTCCCACGGCACAGTATCTTACCGATATCGCGGTTGCGCGCCGCGGAGTTGACGACGCTTACAGAAATCTTGTTGAGGCAAATCAGCACTACACGGATGAGAAGAATGCCGTAGGCATCACCCGTGAGATAGAGGGCGCGATAGAGCTTTGTGACGAGTCGGGAGGAGAGGCAGAGGTGCTCAGATCTGCAAAGGCTATCCGATCCTCTGAGATAAAGAATCTTGCTGCGGCAGTAGGCGGTGGAATAGTTGCGATTGCGGCTGTAGTTTTCGAGATCGTTGCAAAGGGCGCGCTTGCAGGCACACTTCCTCGCATCGGATTCGGACTTCTCGGTGCGCTGGGTCTTGCATCTCTCGGTCTTATGGTCGTATTCTTCCTTAAAAACCGCGAGCGTCTTGCAGCTATACTTAAGAGATTTTCTACCGAGTCGCTTCAGGATCTTATTGCAAAGATAGCAGTTATCGCAGAGGCACGCGCAAAGCGTGACGGAATGATCCGCTCTACCGAGAATGCTCGGCTCGCGCTTGAATCAGCAAAGGTAAGATACGAGGAGGCAAAGGCAGAACTTCTTGAGGTTATTCTCCGTTGGGGAGAGGAGCCTCCGCATTCCGGTCTTAACGACTTCCTTGACGGACTTGAGGAAAAGGTAAGAGTATTCATTGATAGCGAGCAAACACTGCTTAATCAGAAGATCGAGCTTGAAGCAAAGGTTCGCGAGCTGAGAGCCCTTCTTCAGGATAAGAGCGAGATCGATATCCGCGCGCAGGTGCCCCCGTTCAAGAGAAAGGTGCTTAACGAGATCGATCACGAGTCCATACTTGCGGGCATCGAGGAATCCAAGCTTACGATAGCCGCGCAGGATCTGCTTGCGGAGGAGGTTGAGCGTGAGCTGTTCGCTCTTAAGACCCGCGCGACCGATCCAGGTGAGCTCTACTCAAAAATGCAGGCAAACGACGCACGTATCGAGGAGTTGAAAAAACAGCACAAGGCGTATTACGTCGCCTTGAAGGCTATAGAAAACGCAAGCGAGAATCTTCGCGACGAGATATCTCCGCGTCTTGGCGAATACTCGACGGGGCTTATGGAGGTAATGACCAATAAGAAATATTCATCCTTCGACGTGACCGACGGCTTGAAGGTTACGTTTAAGGATTCGCTCGGCGGTACGAAGTCGGTAGACTTCCTCTCCGGCGGAACGCGGGATCTCACCTATATCGCAGTACGTATGGCGCTTATAGATATGCTCTATACCGAGAAGCCTCCCATCTGCTTTGACGAGAGCTTTGCCCATCAGGATAACGTCAGGGCGCGCTCAATGATGAAGGCGATACATAATCTTGCGGAGGAGGGTCATCAGAGCTTTATATTTACCTGCCGCGCGAGAGAAGCGGCTCTGGCGACCGAGCTTTCAAAGAAAACAGAGGTGTTCAAGCTCGCCGGAGCGGACGACGCGATCGTCTGAGTGCCCTGCGGGGCGGCGCGCAGTGTGACGCACCGGGGGCGCCAAGGTCGCTCTAATAAACTATGAAAGGTGTAACCGATGAAAAAAATACTGGTCATAGGCAGCTCTAATATGGATATGTCTATGAATATGTACAGACTTCCCGATGCGGGAGAGACTCTGATCGATGACGGTGGAGTAGCCTACGTTCCGGGCGGCAAGGGTCTGAACGCCGCAGTCGCATTTAAAAAGCTCGGTGCAGATACCGTTTTTTGCACTAAGCTCGGAGCGGACGTCCACGGTCAGCAGCTTTACGGGTATTTTAAGGATCAGCGGCTTGACACATCCTGCATAAAGGTGGACCGCGATAATCCTACGGGATTTGCCGCCGTGCTCAAGGAGTCGGGAGGACAAAACAGGATCATATATTATCCGGGTGCCAACGTATGTCTGACGAGGGAGAATCTCTCGGACGCATTTTCCGTGTGTCCGGATGCCGTATACATCAATTTTGAGGTGTCCTTTGAGACGGCTCTTACGGCGGCGCGAATGGCGGCAGACCGCAAAATACCGATCTTTATAGACGCCGCTCCCGCAGATAAGAGCCACCAGCTGGAGGCATTGCCACCGGTTGAGATATTCAGTCCGAACGAGGTTGAAACGCAAATATACACCGGCGTCACCCCTGCCGGTGCGGATTCATCCTTGCGCGCGGCACTCGCGCTTTGGAAGCGCGTTAAGTGCAAGTATCTCGTGATAAAGCAGGGGGGCCGCGGAGTATTCATATACGACGGAAAGCATTACAGCATGATCCCCGCTTACAGAGCCGATAAGGTCGTAGATACTACTGCGGCGGGTGATATATTCACCGCGGCGTTGACGCTTGAATACCTTGAATCGGGCGCAGATATATCGATATCTGCAAAATATGCCGCGGCGGCAGGCGCCGTAGCGGTATCAAAGCCGGGCGCGGCATCCTCCGCACCTACGGTTGAGGAGATCGTTGATCTCATTAAAAGGCGGCCTGAACAATAGTCACCGGGCAAACCCTCGCACAATACGTGCGCTTTGAGAATGAGCGGTGTACGCCACACTGTCGGGAGATTTAATATGAATTACAATTTCTCAGAAATAACCTTTCCGTCAAAGGACGGAGTCCATACGATATACGCGGAGATCTATACGCCCAAGCGCCGTACTGCAAGAGGAATAGTACAGCTTGCACACGGAATGATAGACCACGTCGGACGCTATAAAAAGCTTGCGGAATATCTTACCGGAGAGGGATATATTTTTGCGGGTCACAATCATCTCGGCCATGGAAAGAGTGCAGGTGCGCCGGAGGACTTTGGCTTCTTTGCCGAGCGCGGCGGAGTTGATTTCGTTATCCGCGATATGCACACTCTGAACAGATACTTAAGAAATACCTTCCCGACTTTGCCACTTGTCGTATTCGGTCACAGTATGGGTTCTTTTATCACGAGGCTTTATATCGAGAGATATCCGCACACTATTCGAGGTGCGATCATACACGGTACAGGGGGACCTAACCCTCTGCTTCCCTTCGGAAGTGCACTTGCGTCAGTTGTTCGCTTGCTCCGCGGTCCGAGGCACAGAAGCCGACTTATAAAGAAGCTTGCTTTCGGCTCTTACAATTCCAAATTCCCTAAAACCGAGGGTACGGATGCGTGGCTCACAAGAGATGCTTCGCAGGTTGCGGACAGAGCGACGGATAAATATACCGGCTTTACCTTTACCGTTGCGGCGTATCAGGATCTTTTCTCTATGCTCAGAGGGTGTAACGCACCAAAATGGTTTGAGGAGTATCCGAAGGAAATGCCGACTCTCATTATGAGCGGAGATATGGATCCTGTCGGAAATTACGGCAAGGGCCCCGATTACGTCTATAAGCATCTTTTGATAGCCGGATGTAAGAGTGTGCAGATTAAGATGTACGAGGGTGCAAGGCACGAGCTCTTTAACGAGGTCAACAGGGAGCAGGTGTTTGCTGATATTGTCGCGTGGCTCGGAGAGATAAAATGATATATGCGCTTGCGATAACCGGCCCGACGGCATCGGGCAAGACCGGACTCTCCCTTGAACTTGCTAAACGGCTTTCAGCCGAGATCATATCCGCCGATTCTATGCAGATATACCGCGGCATGGATATCGGAACCGCGAAGGCAACGGCGGCTGAGCGTGCCGAGGTTGCCCACCACATGATAGATTTTCTTCCGCCTCACCTTGATTACAGTGTGGAGTCGTACCGCGCGGCGGCGCTTGATGCGGCGCGGGATATAGTTTCGCGCTCAAAGCTGCCGATCTTCGTCGGCGGAACAGGTCTCTATATGAATGCGCTTATGCGCGCGCCAATGGCAGAAGTTCCGGAAAGCTCCCGCGAGTACCGAGATAAAGCTATGGCAGATATTCGGAGTGAGAGGGATGTCCACGCCCTTTGGGAGCGGCTGAACAGCATAGACCCCGAATCCGCGGCGGCAATACATGAGAACAATACGCGCAGGGTTATCCGCGCGCTCGAAATATACGACATGACGGGAAAGACCAAAAGTTACTTTGACCGTCTTTCAAAGGAAGCCGCCCCAGATATAAGGATCGGCATGATAACGCTTGATTATCACGATCGCGAGACTCTTTATTCGCGTGTCGACAAAAGGGTGGATATTATGATAGCCGACGGTCTTGTAGACGAAGTATCAAGACTTGTTTCTACGGGTGCACTGAAAAAGGACAGCACCGCGGCACAGGCGATCGGCTACAAGGAGATAGTGAAGTATATAGAAGGAGAGCTCACGCTCGGGGAAGCAATCGAGCTTATAAAGCTTTCCACCAGAAGATATGCAAAGCGTCAGTTGACCTGGTTCAGGCACTGTGAGGGCGCGGCTCGTCTGTATATGGATACCGAGATCGGAGCCCTGCGCGACCCCTCCGACGTTCTTTCGGAGGCACTCTCTGTTACAGAGAATTTCATTAACCTATTCGGCAAAGAACAGTAGCCGATAGGATATTTCATCGAAAAAAAGGATCTCGAAATGAAAATACAGGAACTTAAGGAGATTGTTTCGGGCGGCGCGCTTGAAAAATACGGTGCATTGTACCGTGATATTGCGTCGGCTGCTGCAAGGCTCACTAAGGCGCTTGATGCCTTTGCCGGTCTATACGGTGAGGATAGAGACGCTTCGGTACTGTCAGTACCCGGCAGAAGCGAGATATCCGGCAATCACACCGACCACAATCACGGACGTGTTCTCACGGGCTCTATAGACCGCGACGTTATAGCCGTTGCCTCGGCGAATGATGATGGTGTGATAAGAGTGCATTCCGAGGGATATCCCGAGGATGTTGTGAAGCTTTCCGAGATAGGTGATCCGTCCGCATTTGCAAATTTCACCTCTGCCGCTCTTATTGCCGGAACCGCCCGCGCGATGACCGATGCCGGATTCTCAGTCGGCGGCTTCGACGTCTATATGACGAGCGAGGTGCTGAAGGGAAGCGGTATATCCTCCTCCGCAGCGTATGAAGTAATGATAGGAAATATTATCAGCCACCTTTATAACGGTGGCACAGTTTCGAGCACTGAGCTTGCGAAGATGGCAAAGTACGCCGAAAACGTTTATTTCGGCAAGCCGTCGGGACTTATGGATCAGATGGCTTGCGCTGTCGGCGGCTTTGTTTACATTGATTTTGAGAACAGTGAGGATCCCGAGATAGTTCCTATAGATTTCTCACTTTCGGATGCGGGATATTCTCTTTGCATAGTTAATACGGGCGGTAATCACGCCGATCTTAACGAGGATTATGCGTCCATTCCGGGCGAGATGAGCGCGGTTGCGAGGCTTCTTGGCAGAGATGCTCTTCGAGGACTTACCGAGCGTGATATAATTAAAAATCTCGGAAATATCCGCCGTCTCGTCGGAGACCGCGCCGTGCTGAGAAGCTTCCATTTTATAAGAGAAAACGAGAGAGTAGAAAAAACAAGAGCGGCACTCGAATCGGGTGACGTTCCGGAATTTCTCCGCGGAGTAAGCGAATCGGGCAGGTCCTCGTTCGAGTACCTGCAGAATATATATTCGGTATCTAACGTAAGGGAGCAGGGACTTGCGCTCGCGCTTGCGCTTACCGAGGGATATCTTGAGGGAAGGAGCTTTGCTTGCCGCGTTCACGGCGGTGGCTTTGCCGGAACTATTCAGGTGTTCCTTAAAGATGAGGACGTCGCAGGATACGTAGAGTATATGGACAATATATTCGGAGAGGGAGCGGCGGAGGCGTTCAGAGTGCGACCCGTCGGTGCGACCAAGCTGTTATAAGTCCGTTTTATAGTACATGTAACAACGTATAATTAAAACGTACCCATCGGGACAACAATGTAAATTAGAGCCGCAAAACGGCAGAATGGAGTAAAATATGGCAACAAAAAAGACAGCGGCACAAGCCGCAGAAAAGAATCCCGTACAGGATAAGAAGGCCGCGCTCGAAACTGTAATGGCGCGTATAGAGCGCGAATGCGGCAAGGGCTCGATAATGAGACTCGGAGAGAACGCGGCAATGAACGTATCTGCGGTATCTACCGGCTCGCTTTCTCTTGATTTCGCGCTTGGAATCGGCGGCATCCCGAGGGGAAGGATCACTGAGATATACGGTCCTGAATCGTCAGGTAAGACTACTATTGCGCTTCACGTTATAGCAGAGGTTCAGAAGCAGGGGGGAGAGGCGGCATTCATAGACGCAGAGCACGCTCTTGATCCGATCTATGCAAAGAAGCTCGGAGTTGATATCAACAATCTTCTCGTTTCTCAGCCCGACTGCGGTGAGCAGGCGCTTGAGATAGCTGAAACTCTTGTAAATTCCGGTGCTATCGATATAATCGTAATCGACTCGGTAGCGGCACTTGTTCCCCGTCAGGAGATAGAGGGAGATATGGGCGCGTCGCACGTCGGCGTGCAGGCTCGCCTTATGTCGCAGGCTATGAGAAAGCTTTCGGGATCTATAGCAAAGTCTAACTGCATAGTTATCTTTACCAACCAGCTCCGTGAGAAGGTTGGTGTAATGTACGGCAACCCCGAGGTTACCACGGGCGGCCGTGCGCTTAAGTTCTACGCCTCCGTGCGTATAGACGTTCGCCGCGCCGAGGTGCTTAAGAACGGCTCGGAGGTATACGGCTCGCACACTAAGTGTAAGGTCGTAAAAAACAAGGTAGCTCCTCCCTTTAAGACCGCTGAATTCGATATTCTCTACGGCACGGGTATATCTAAGTCCTCGGAGATTATCGACATGGCGATCCAGCTTGAGATAGTTGAGAAGAGCGGCGCGTGGTTCTACTACGACGGTGACAGACTCGGACAGGGTAAGGAGAATGTCAGAAAGCTGATCGAGAGCGATAAGGAGCTTATGGACAAGCTTGAGGCGCTCGTGCGCGAGAAGGTTAAAAATCAGCCTCTTGACGAGGATGCGACCCTCAGCGACGACGATTTTGAGATCAAGGATTTTGACGAGGGCGATATCTGATAATAAGAGATGCTCCACCGTGAGGTGGAGCTATCGCTATGAGACTAGCTCAGATTCAGAAATTTGAGCTAGTCTCTCTGATATTTGCCGCCGAAGGCTTTTTCGGCAGGTTTTGATTTTGTTTAACGGAGGTGGAGTCTTGAGAGTCGTATATATCAAGGATTCGAGATCTAAGGGATATATTCGCATAGGTATTGATGATGGCGAGCGGCTTGACCTTACGGTCTCAGAGTCGGTGTATACCGCGGCAGGATCACCGATGACAAGGGACTTTCTCAGTGAGGAGACGGTAGATCTTTTGCGCTCTGCCGATGCTGAGTATAGGGCACGCAGCAAGGCTCTTTCAATACTTTCATACGGAGATAACAGTCCCCGAATGCTCTCGCTTAAGCTCTCTCGCGCCGGCTTTTCAAAGGAGCTTATAGAAGCCACCGTGGGAGAGATGATCTCCCTCGGATATATAAACACCTCGCGACAGCTTGACCGCTTGATACAGAATGAGGTTCAGATAAGGCTTACCGGGCCGAGAAAGCTTGTTCCAAAGCTCATTTCCAAAGGGTATTCGAGGTCAGATATAAATGACGCGATTGAACGTCTCTCTGATGAAGGGGAAATAGATTTTAAACGCTCGCGTAGACTTCTTATCGAGAAGAACCGCGGAAAAGATGACGGGGAAATTAAAAAAATACTGTTCAAAAACGGGTATAGCGTATGTTAAAAAGATTTGTGAAATATTATAAGCCGCACATAGGGCTGTTTGCCTTTGATATGCTCTCTGCGGTGATAGTAGCTGCGGCTAGCCTTTTCTATCCTATGATAGTGAAGAATATAATGAACGAATATATATTCGACGAAGCACCGAGAAGGCTGATCGTTTGGTCGCTCGTCTTGCTCGGAATATATATCGCAAAGGCGTACTTCAATTACGTTATGGGATATTACGGTCACGTAGTCGGCGTTCGTATGCAGGCAGATATGCGTAGAGATCTCTTTAAAAAGTACGAATCACTGCCGTTCAAATATTTTGACGATCATAAGACGGGAGATCTTATATCCCGTCTTTCAAACGATCTGTTTGACGTTGCAGAGCTGGCGCACCACGGTCCGGAGAATCTTTTTCTCGCTATTCTTATGCTCGCGGGCTCCTTCGGCGTGCTCGCAAGCATAAATATTACGCTCACCCTGATAATGTTTGCTATAATTCCGTTTATAGTTCTCTTTACGGTGCTGTCGCGCACACATATGATGAGCTCTATGACTGCGGCAAGGCGGCAGATGTCCGCGATCAACAGCGCGGTCGAGAACTCCGTAAGCGGAGTCAGGGAAACAAAATCCTACGTTGCCGAGCATCACGAGATCTGCAAGTTCAACGAGTCAAACAGAAGATTCGTCGGCTTCCGCACCCGTGCGATGTTTTCTCTCGGACTTTATCACTCCGTGATGGAACTGTTAAGCGACCTTCTTTATCTTGTGATAATATTTGTCGGCGGACTGTTTCTCTACCACGGCAGGATCGACGCGGGAGAATTCGCCGCGTTCATCCTATATATAAGTATGTTTCTTAATCCTATAAATAGGTTCGTCACCCTATTTGAGCAGCTGCAGGAGGGAATGAGCGGATATAAGCGCTTCCACGAGATAATGAATGAGCCCGCGGAGATCGACGAGGGCGAGACCGTGCTCTCCGACGTCAAGGGAGATATTGAGTTTGATAACGTTTCCTTCGGCTATCTCGGAGGCGATGCCGATAAGCTCGTCATAAACGGACTTAATCTGTCTGTCAGGGCGGGGGAAACGTTGGCGCTCGTCGGTCCATCCGGCGGCGGCAAGAGCACTCTTTGCAATCTTATACCCAGATTTTACGATATAAATTCGGGTGTTATCCGACTTGACGGAGTGGATATAAAGGATATCACTCTTGAAAGCCTGAGAAAAAGCATAGGCATCGTATCGCAAAATATATTCCTCTTTGACGGTACTGTGCGCGAGAATATTGCATACGGTAATCTTGACGCAACCGACGAGGAGATAATCGACGCGGCAAAGAAGGCGAATATACACGATTATATTTCTTCTCTTGAGAAGGGCTACGATACCGAGGTCGGAGAGCGCGGAGTTAAGCTTTCGGGCGGTCAGAAGCAGAGGGTCGCGATTGCGAGAGTGTTCCTTAAAAACCCCAAGCTTCTTATTCTTGACGAGGCGACCAGCGCCCTCGATAACGTGACCGAGATGCAGATACAGTCGGCCCTCGAGGAGCTTTCCCGCGGCAGAACCGTCATAGTAGTCGCACATAGACTCTCAACGGTAAAGAACGCAGATGAGATAGTAGTATTTGACCGCACGGGTATAGTTGAAAGAGGAACGCACGGTGAGCTCCTTTCAAGAAACGGAGAGTACAAGCGGCTTTACTCATATCAATTTAGGGACTATTCTGACAATGCAAAACAACACTGAAAATAACAGCTTTAAGGTAGGCTTTAAGGACGGTATACCGATTGGACTCGGATACCTCTCGGTCTCCTTTGCATTTGGAATCTTTGCTGTCGATGCGGGGCTCACGGTTTGGCAGACGTTATTGATATCGATGCTCAACCTCACTTCGGCAGGACAGCTTGCGGGCGTGCCCATCATTTGCGGCGGCGGTTCGTTTTTTGAGCTCGGACTGACACAGCTTGTAATTAATTTAAGATACTCACTTATGTCGGTATCTCTTTCTCAGCGCCTTGGAAAAAGCGTAAGGCTTCCGCACAGATTTCTTATTTCTTTTGCAAATACCGACGAGGTGTTTGCGGTATCCTCCGGCAGGGGAGAGATGTTGGGTAAGAACTACTTTTATGGTCTTATCATTCCGCCGTACCTTGGATGGACTCTCGGCACTCTGCTCGGAGCCATTCTCGGAAACGTTCTTCCGGCGCTAATAACTGCTTCTCTCGGCATCGCGATATACGCAATGTTTATAGCTATTGTGGTTCCGGTCGTGAGGGACGACGTAAAGACTGCTATTGCGGTCGGTGTTGCTATAGTCGCTTCCTGCGTATTTTACTATACCCCCGTGTTGAATAAAATACCGTCAGGCTTCGTTATAGTAATTTGCGCCGTTGCGATAAGCCTGCTATTTGCCTGGCTCGCTCCTATACACGATGAGGGAGAGGAGGCAGCATTATGATCGATACTCTGAAATTTCTTACATATCTTGCCGTAATGGCGGGTGTTACTTATCTTGTGCGTATGCTTCCGCTTGTTCTGTGCAGAAAACGCATAAGCTCACGCTTTGTCCGTTCCTTCTTATACTACATACCGTATACGGTTCTTTCCATAATGACCGTTCCGGGCATTCTGTACGCTACCGATTCCGTGCTCTCCGCCGCGATAGGCGCGTCGGTTGCGGTGGCTTTGGCACTTTTTCGCCGTAGTCTTATAACCGTTGCCGCAGGAGCATCGGCTGCCGTCCTCATATGTCAGCTGATAGTAATGTACATCTGAAAAACAAAAAAGATGAAATCGCAGTTTTTCGACTTTGATTTCCTTAAATTGCACTTAATAGTAGAGAGGTATTGTGTTTTTTCACAATACCTCTCGGTTTTTTATTTAGTTATACCTAAATAGGATAGCCCCTTAAAAGATTTATCTCAAAAGAGGGTCAAATTCTAAACGTTATGTCTCCGTAGGTCGGCATCGGCCACGCCTCGCGTGCGGTAAGCACTTCCATCTCGTCTACAACGCGGCGCAGCGCGAGCATCTTTTGCTCTACCGTGTCCTTGTAGAAGAAGGCGGCCTCCTCGTCCTTCTTTGTGATCGCCTTCTTTTCAGCCTTTTCGAGCGCGTTGTACGCCTCGTAGGTCTTGCCGATAAGAGTAGAGAGCTTTTCGATCAGATCGGATTCGCAGTCCGCATTAACGCCCTTAAGTGCTTCGCGGCGCCTTACGACGGATTCCGACAGCTCGCCAACATACCTTGAAACCGCAGGAATTATATCTCTCATAGTCATCTCAAGCATCGTGCGAGCTTCAATGTTTTTGATCTTTCTGTAGCTCTCAAAGAAGATCTCGCGGCGGGAGCGCATTTCTGTCTCGCTCATAACACCGAATTTCGTAAACAGCTCGATGTTCTTCTCGTCTGTGAAATGCTCATATGCTTCGGGAGAGGTCTTGAAGTTGGAGAGCCCCCTCGCCTCTGCCTCTCTCTCCCATTCCTCGGAGTAGGAGTTACCCGCGAAAAGAATTCTCTTATGATTTTTGAAGGTTTCCGCAAGCAGTGCCGTGAGCTCACCGTCGAAGTCCTCCGCTCCCTCAAGCCTGTCCGCAAACTGAGAGAAGGAATTTGCAACCGCGGTATTTAAAACGATATTTGCAAGTGCAATGTTCTGCGACGAGCCGATCATTCTGAACTCAAATTTGTTACCGGTAAAGGCAAAGGGCGAGGTTCTGTTTCTGTCCGTGGTGTCCTGTCTGATAGAGGGGACTGACGGAACGAGCGACATATACTTCGTGTCCTTTTTGGAGTATACCGAGCCGTCGATTATCGAATCTATGATCATTTCAAGCTCGTCACCGAGAAAGATCGAGATTATTGCGGGCGGTGCTTCGTCGCCACCGAGTCTGCAATCGTTTCCTGCTGTTGCCGCCGAGATCCTGAGCAGATCCTGATATTCGTCAACCGCCTTGATGACTGCGGCGAGTATCAGAAGAAAGAGCTTGTTTTCTGCCGGCTTCTTGCCGGGCTTGAGAAGATTTGTGCCGGAGTCCGTACCGATGGACCAGTTGTTGTGCTTGCCCGATCCGTTGATGCCTATGAACGGCTTTTCCGCAAGCAGGCACGCCATTCCGTATTTAGGCGCGATCTTTCTCATATATTCCATAGTCAGAAGATTGTGGTCTACCGCTATGTTCGTTGTGGAGAATATCGGCGCAAGCTCGTGCTGTGCCGGTGCCGCCTCGTTATGCTTCGTCTTTGCTGAAATACCGAGCTTCCAGAGCTCCTCGTCAAGCTCCTTCATAAATGCGTTTACCCTAGGGGGCAGAACGCCGAAGTAGTGATCCTCAAGCTCCTGCCCCTTGATCGCAGGTGCGCCAAACAGGGTTCTTCCGCAGTAAAAGAGGTCGCGCCGAGCCTTGAAATCCTTTTCCTCTATAAGGAAATATTCCTGCTCAGCGCCGACGGTAGGAGTGACTCTCTTAGTCGTCGTATCGCCAAACAGTCTGAGGATTCGGAGCGCCTCCGCGCTGATCGCATCCATAGAGCGAAGCAGGGGGGTCTTGGTGTCCAACGCCTCGCCCGTGTAGGAGCAGAAGGCGGTGGGGATGTAGAGCGAGCCGTTCTTTATGAAGGCGTAGGATGCGGGATCCCAAGCGGTGTATCCGCGCGCCTCAAAGGTTGCTCTGAGTCCGCCGGAGGGGAAGGACGATGCATCCGGCTCACCCTTTATAAGCTCTTTGCCGGAAAACTCCATTATCGCTTTTCCG
>JAZRUS010000025.1:0-1782 GCA_045652665.1 Eubacteriales bacterium
ATGCTTCCTCCGCCCTGCTCCTTCATCCTCCTTGCGGCGTGCTCACAAAGGCAGAAGTTCCACACCACATTGGTGTTTATTACCTTCATAAAGTCTGTGATCGGACTTTCAAATATCTTCATTCCAAGACCCTGGTCAGCCGCGTTGAGCACAAGCGTATCAACAAAAAGACCCTTGGCGTCTATGTCCTCAAACAGCTTATCCACAGTTGCCTCGTCTACGGTTCTTTCATCAATCAAAGAATCCATATGATATCCGAATATCTGCACCTCGGGGAACTTTTTTCTGTACTCCAGCTCCGCGGCTCGGACCTTTTCCGAATTTCTGCCGGTAAAGATGACAGTATATCCCTCCGACGCGAATTTGTTTACAATATCTACGCCTGTATTTATACAAGCTCCGGTTATCAATACAGTCTTCATTGTATTTCCTTTCTTTTCGTTATGATTTTAGCTATGCCAAAAACGACTTAGAAGTAAAACTCTGTTTTTGAAGGTCTTATATCGGTCAGCGCGCCCGTATAATGACGAAGATTGTGCTCAACATAAGGGTGTTTAAGACACTCCTCCTCATTAAGCTCGATTCCGAGTCCGGGACGATCGCCTATCTTTATACATCCGTTTTCGTATATAAGATTTTCGTTTGTAACATACTTTCTGTAATCCACATCTGAGTACATGATCTCAAGTATGCAGAAGTTGGGACAACAAGCCGCAAGCTGAAGCGTTGCCGCGTTGGCAACAGGTCCTGAAGGATTATGGGGGGCAAACGGAATATAATGAGCCTCTGCTATTGCCGCAAGCTTTTTAAGCTCCATAATTCCTCCAGCGTGGGAAATATCAGGCTGAATATAATCAGCCGCGCGAAGCCGGAAAAGCTCATTGTAGTCAAAGCGCGTGTAAAGTCGCTCACCCGCGGAAATAGCCACGGGGGATTTATCACGTACCGCCTTAAGAGCCTCAAGGTTATTGGGAGGAACGGGCTCTTCAAGAAGCATGGGCTTGAATTGTGCGATTTCCTGCGCTATTTTGATTCCCGTGGGAACGTCAAAGCGTCCGTGAGCTTCGATAAGAAGATCCACCTCATCGCCAACGGCATCGCGTACTGCGGCTATGCAACGAAGAGCCTTGTCAAGATCCTTGTTTGATATCTGCAAATAGTTCTTGCCGAACGGGTCCCATTTAAGAGCGGTAACACCGCGCTTCATAGCTTCCTTTGCCTTTGCGCCAAACTCCTCAGGCTCTTTCGCGCCCGCAAACCAACCGTTTACGTAGATTCGGCAATCCTCGTTCACCTTGCCGCCGAGAAGCTGATAAACTGGAACGCCGAGGTGCTTTCCCAAAATGTCCCAAAGGGCGCACTCAACAGCCGAAAGAGCGCTCATAAGCACCGCGCCGCCGCGCCAGTAAGCATCGCGGTAGATATCATGCCAGTGCCTCTCAATCTGTCGGGGATCTTTGCCAACCAGATAATCACGGATATGCTCCACTGCCCCGATGAGGGCTTTTTCTTTATATTCCAGCGTGGCTTCTCCCACACCGTCGATACCTTCGTCTGTGTAGACTTTCACAAACACCCAGTTGGTACGGAAGCAGTCTACGGCAAAGGTTTTGATATCGGTTACTTTCATGACCTATTCTCCTATAGGTATTTCTTTGAAAAATGCAGGAATGATCTTTCTCCCGCAAGGAAAATCTTCTGCGGAAAGATTGTCAAACAGACCGATGTGCAGGGGAATCACGTTTTTTGCACCGGTTCTGTCTGCAAAGCGGGCGGCATCGG
>JAZRUS010000026.1:0-33546 GCA_045652665.1 Eubacteriales bacterium
CCTTTGAGAATACCGTGCTCTTCGTGGGCGGTGTCGGAGATGCTACCGACGTCGTTCAGAAGGAGATGTATACCTTTGCGGACAGAGAGGAAAACAGATCTATATCTCTGCGTCCGGAGGGGACCGCATCGGTTGCAAGAGCTATAATAGAGAACGGAAAATGCTCCGACCCGATGCCGCTTAAATACTATTACATAATCTCCTGCTTCCGCCATGAGAAGCCTCAGGCGGGCAGAAGCCGCGAGTTCTTCCAGTTCGGAACCGAGATGTTTGGTTCGGAGAGTCCTGCCGCCGATGCGACCGTTATTGCGCTTGCGGCGTCGGTGCTTCGCCGTCTCGGATTGAAGAACGTAAGGCTTCATCTTAACTCGATAGGATGTAAGGAGTGCCGCCCTGCGTATAGGCAGGCGCTCGTTAATTACTATTCGGAGCATAAGGGCTCACTTTGCGATACCTGTAAGACGAGACTTGAGAAAAATCCCTTAAGGCTTCTTGACTGTAAAAATCCCGAATGCGCCGAGCTCGCTAAGTCCGCGCCGAAAACCGTAGATCACCTTTGTGACGGATGCTGCGCGAAATTTGATATGCTTAAGGCGTCGCTTGACGCTATGGGAATAGAGTATGTCGTCGATTCCTCGATAGTTCGCGGACTTGATTACTATACCGGCGCGGTGTTTGAATTTATTGCCGAGGGCATCGGTGCTCAGTCCACCGTTTGCGGCGGCGGAAGATATGACGGGCTCGTGCAGTCGCTCGGCGGACCGGCTCTTCCCGGCATCGGCTTCGGCATGGGAATAACCAGGGTAATACTCGCTATGAAGGAGCAGGGACTCGATAAGCTTGAGCCCAAGCTCCCCCGCCTCTACATCGCGGCACTGGGGGATCGGGCTACTGTAAAGGCTTTGGCAATAACCGAGAGACTTCGCAGAGAGGGTAAGTATGCCGAATGCGATACCGTCGGCAGAAGCCTTAAAGCACAGATGAAATATGCGAATAAGATCGGTGCGGAATACACGCTTATAATCGGAGATTCCGAGATCGATGCGGGCCGCGCCCAGCTTAAGAATATGGCAGACGGCTCTCAGGTAGAGGTTGAGCTTGACAGCTTTACGATCTGATCGATCAATAATTTATGTCTGATAAGGGATAGCTATGGGAACGAGACTTGATTTCCTTCCCGTGAATGCCGAGGACGTTCGGGCACGGAATTGGGACAGAGTTGATTTTGTATACGTCACGGGTGATGCGTACGTCGATCATCCGTCCTTTGGCGTGTCGATTATTTCCCGTGTGCTGGAGTCCCGCGGCTTCAGAGTAGCTATCCTTTCACAGCCGGATTATAAGAGCTGTGAGGACTTCAAGCGCTTTGGCAGACCGCGCCTCGGCTTTCTTGTGACCGGCGGAAACATAGATTCTATGGTCGCGCATTATACGGTTTCAAAGAAAAAACGCTCCACCGACTATTACAGCCCCGGCGGCAAGGCAGGATTACGACCCGACCGTGCCGTTATCGTGTACTCGAATAGGATAAGAGAGGCGTTTGGCGACATTCCAATCATTATAGGCGGACTTGAAGCCTCGCTGCGCCGATTTGCGCATTACGACTATTGGGATGACCGCGTGCGCCGAAGTATTTTGGTCGATTCCAGAGCAGATATACTCACCTACGGAATGGGTGAGAAGATAACAGTAAGAATTGCGGAGCTTCTCGACAGAGGAGTTCCGATCAAAAAGATACGCGACGTGCGCGGATGCGTTTACCTTGCCCGCGTCGGTGATAAGGTTCATTTTGAGTCTATAGAGACCTGTGACTACGACCGGCTGAAGGAGGATAAGCTTGCCTTGGCGCGCGCCTTTGCCGTTCAGTATAAAAACACCGATTCGGTAAAAGGAAAGGCAATAATAGAGTATTACGGTGACAAAATGCTCGTGCAGAATCCGCCGATGCCCCCCCTTTCCCGTGATGAGCTTGACGAGGTCTACGCACTTCCTTACGCTCGTGACTATCACCCCGATTACGAATCGCAGGGCGGTGTTCCTGCGATCAAGGAGGTTAAATTCTCGATTACCCATAACCGCGGATGCTTCGGTGCTTGTAACTTCTGTGCCATAGCTTTTCATCAGGGCAGAGAGGTAAGGTCGAGGAGCGTTGAGAGCGTTGTGAACGAAGCGAAAATAATTGCCTCGCTGCCGGATTTCAAGGGGTATATAAACGACGTCGGCGGTCCTACCGCCAATTTCAGATACCCCTCCTGCGATAAGCAGATGGAGTGCGGCGTGTGTCCGAGCAGAAAATGTCTCGCCCCTACCCCCTGTAGAAATCTGAAGGTCGATCATACCGAATACGCCGATATGCTTGCAAGGGTAGAGCGGGTTGACGGAGTCAAGCGCGTTTTCGTACGTTCGGGAATACGTTTTGATTATCTTATGTACGACTCCGACGACATTTTCTTCCGTCAGCTTGTAGAGCGTCACGTTTCGGGTCAGCTTAAGGTAGCGCCGGAGCACTGCGCCCTTAATGCGCTCACAATGATGGGCAAGCCTTCTATAGATGTATTTGAAAAGTTCAAGAAAAAATTCTTTAAGCTCTCGGACTCTGCGGGACTGGAGCAGTATTTGGTACCGTACCTTATGTCCAGCCATCCCGGCTCAACTATGAAGGATGCGGTAGAGATGGCGCTCTGGCTTAAAAAATGGGGATACTCGCCCGAGCAGGTTCAGGACTTCTATCCAACGCCCGGCACGATATCGACGGTTATGTATTATACCGGCATACATCCGATGACGGGTAAGCGAGTGTACGTAACGACGGATTATCACGAGAAGCAGCTCCAGCGCGCGCTTTTACAGTTTTCCCGTCCCGAAAACGCAAATCTGGTGCGTGAGGCACTTCGCCTTGCGGGCAGGGAGGATTTGATAGGAACTTCTCCGGAAAGCCTTGTGCGTCCGGCATTCGGTCAGGGCGGTCGTTCTCGCTATGTACCGAGGGAACAGTCAAAGCCGTCGCAAAGGGGTATGAGAAAGCTTTCGAGACCTGAAAAACGCTCCGTACGAGGCGGAAAAACGACTCGAGCGACAGCATCCGCAAATTCTAAAGGCAGAAAGCCGCAAAAAGAACGAAAAATCAAGAAATAACAGGCAAAAACCCGACAAAAAAGTGCTTGATTGTAAATATTACGAATTAAGTTTTGTAAAAATACGAGGCAGAATTAAAAAAGTATAAAGAAATGAAATTTTCTGTAAAATGAAGGAAAAGCACTCAAAGAACGGAAAAGTAGATTTTTTCTCAAAATTTAGTTTTTAACTGTAAAGATGTTTGCAAATGTTGATAACTTGTCAGCATGCAGAGGATTTTGCCGACAAAAACAACGGAAACCGCGGTTTTTCGACAAAAAGTTTTCAACATTTTCAACACCTTTTGATGTGGAAAAGTCGTTGTTAACTTATTTTTTCAAAATTCTCAAAACGGAAAAAATAACATCAGAGCAATTTAAAAACGGGCATCTCGGAGGTCGTTTTTTTACGAAAACCCAAAATGCTACTGAAAAATATTAGTACAAATTACGAACCCTGTCTACGGCTGGAAGGAAAAGGCGATGGATCAACTGAAAAGCAAATATTTGAAAGCAAAAAAAGCCCTTTTTGACAGGGTATACGGAAAGCGGCTTAACCCTGAGCAGTGCCGCGCGGTCTTTACGACCAAGGGACCGCTTCTGGTGCTTGCGGGCGCAGGTAGCGGAAAGACGACGGTGCTTGTAAACAGGATAGCCTACATAATCAAATACGGTAATGCGTACTTTTCCGAGAACGTTCCGGAGGATGTCACGGCGGAGGCTGTCTCGGCCCTTGAATCCGCGCGCTCGATGTCAACGGAGGAGATAAGCGCGATCCTTCCGGATTTTATAACAGAACCCTGTCCGCCGTGGCAGGTTTTGGCGATCACCTTCACCAATAAGGCGGCATCCGAGATCAGGCAAAGATTGCATAACACTTTTGGCGATGCGTCGATAACCGACGCTATATGGGCGGGTACCTTCCACTCAATTTGTATGCGTATACTTCGCAAGTATGCGGACAGGCTCGGCTATCGCGAGGGATTTTCGATATACGATACCGATGATCAGAAGCGGCTTATAGCCCTGTGTATGAAGGAGCTTTCGATAGACGAAAAACGACTTGCACCGAGAGCTGTGGCAAGTGAGATCAGCCGCGCCAAGGACAGGCTCGTAGCTCCGCAGAACTATGAGATAGACTATGACCCTCGCAAGAAGGATATCGCGCGCGTGTATGAACTGTATCAAAGGAAGCTTCTTGAGTATAATGCGCTAGACTTTGACGATATAATAATGAGAACCGTGGAGCTTCTCACGGCAAACGAGGACATAAGATCCTACTATCAGGGCAAATTCAAGTACGTCCTTGTGGACGAGTATCAGGATACAAACTACGCACAGTTCGTTCTCACCGCACTTCTTTCGGATAAATACCGTAATATAATGGTGGTCGGTGACGATGATCAGAGTATATACAGATTCCGCGGAGCAACCGTAGAAAATATACTTAATTTTGATAAGACCTATCCCGATGCCACGGTTATAAAGCTGGAGCAGAATTACCGCTCCACCGAAAACATACTGACAGCGGCAAACGCCGTGATAGGGCATAATAATAAAAGGCGCGGGAAAAAGCTCTGGTGCGATAAGGGCAAGGGAGAGAAGATAACCCTCAGAGAGGCTGTCGATCAGATCGATGAGGGAAGGTACATAATCGATAGGATAACATCCGGAGTACGAACGGGAGGGCGCAGATATTCGGATTACGCGATACTCTACCGAGTAAACGAGCTTGCCCGCTCACTTGAGACAACCTTTGCAAAAAGCGGCATACCGTACCGTATTCTAGGCTCTATGCGATTCTACGACCGCAAGGAGATAAAGGATATTGCCGCGTATCTGCAAATAATCAATTCCCCCTCGGATAATTTAAGGCTCAAAAGGGTAATAAACGAGCCGAAGCGTAAGATAGGCGCGACGACGGTAGAAGCAATTGAAGCTATCGCCACAGCAGAGGGACTGTCGATGTATTCGGTTATAGAGAGAGTAGGGGAGTATGAGGCACTTCGCAAAAGCGCGGATAAGCTTACGGAGTTTGTGTCGCTTATTGAAAAAATAAAGGAAAACTACACGCTTCCGTCCTCGCTTATCGAACAGATATTCGTCGAGACAGGATATAGGAAAATGCTTCTGGCTGAGGGCTTTGAGGGAGAGGGAAAGATATCAAACGTAAACGAGTTTATATCTGCTGCCGTCGAGTATGAGAAGCGTTGTGAGGCAGGGGATATTGAGCCTACTCTCGCAGGATTTCTTGAGGAAATATCTCTTATCAGCGACGTGGATAGATACGACGAGAACGCTGACTCGGTGGTCCTTATGACTATCCACGCGGCAAAGGGACTTGAGTTTCCGGTCGTTTTTCTTGCCGGAATGGAGGATGGAATATTTCCCTCGCAGCAGAATCTCGGGGACGAGGATGAAATGAGCGAGGAACGCAGGCTTGCCTACGTAGCAATCACCCGTGCGAAGGAAAAGCTCTATGTAACCTATGCAAAAAACAGGATAGTATACGGGCGCACAAATTACGGAATGCTCTCCTCTTTTATCAGAGAGGAGGTGCCTGAGGCGCTTATTGAAAGGGACGGACCAAGGCGAGTACCGCCGCGAGCGCCGCTTTCGTATAATCCGAATCCACGGCCCCACGGGGCGTACCGCGAGAGTGTGACGGGGGAATTCTCCCGCCGTCCGGAGATAGGCTCGTCACCTACGAAAAGGTCAGGTGCGGCAAATTACGGCATCGCGCGTCTTTCACCCGGTACTCGTGTTAATCATACGATGTTCGGCAACGGTGTAATCCTCTCGGCAAGAGATATGGGAGGAGACGTGCTTTATGAGGTTAAATTTGACACGGGAGTCACCAAGAAGCTAATGGCAACCTTTGCAAGGCTGAGGAAGCTATAGAAGCTGTAAAGATAAGGATTTTGTAAAATGATAAAATGCTGTATATTTGATCTTGACGGAACGATTCTTGATACTATTCATTCTATAACTCATTTTGTAAACATTACTTTTCAAAAACACGGAATTGAACCTATAGACGTTGAAGAATGCAAGTATTTCGCCGGATACGGTGCAAGGGAACTTATTCGCCGTTCTCTTGAATCGAAGGGAATAATAGACGCAGAGGTGCTTGACCTTGTTCTGTCGGATTACCTAAAGACCTATAACGACGATCCGCTCTATCTCACACGTCCGTTTGACGGAATAGTTGACGTGCTCCGCGGTATGAAGGAGCGCGGTATTCGTCTTGCCGTGCATTCAAACAAACCCGACACGACGGTAAAGAGTGTAGTTGAGGGATTCTTCCCCGGAGTTTTTGAGATCGCAGTCGGAGGCAGAGAGGGTGTTCCGTTAAAGCCTGATCCTGCCGCCGCGCAGGAAATTTTGAAGGAGCTCGGTGTATCCCCATCTGAGACGGCGTGGGTGGGAGATACATCAACCGATATAGAGACAGGTAAAAATCTCGGTGCGGCTCTTTCGGTCGGTGTGCTCTGGGGATTCCGTAAAAGGGATGAACTTTGCGCGGCAGGTGCGGACGCAATAGTTGACGATGCGGCGTCGCTTCTGCGGGAGGTCGTTGAATTTGCTTAAGCGGTTTGCTTTTCTTGCGGTGATTCTCGCAGTATGTCTCGGCTCTGTTGCCTGCTCTGATGAGCGTCGCTTTACTCATGCAGAACTCGTTTTACCGCTCGACGGTGGATATGAGGAAATCGAAAGCGCGGATTTTGATAAGGCTTACACTAACGGCGCCTACGTCGTGACAGTGCTCCGCATTTCCTACGTTGCCGCCATGACCGACGGTATAGCGGAGACTCTTTCCGCGCCTGAGTTTGCCGAGCTTTGGCTTGAGAGGTGCGACAGGAGCGCAAACGTTATAAAAAATCCGATAACCCACTGTGAGTATTATGATTCCGACGGGGTCGGTGAGCATTTTTATTTCGAGGCATTCTATCGCTCGAAGTATGCATATTTCGTTATTCTGTTTGCCGCCGATTCGGATGCTGAGGATGCGGCAAGGGAGGAATTTATGAGATATGCCGAGAATCTTTATTTTGAATATTGATGCCCAATCGGCAAGTGTATGTCAGACAAAAAAACAAACGGTGAGAGATCACCCGTGTAAAGGAAAAAACGAAAAATGAAAAAAGCAACGAAAAAACTTCTGGCGCTAATTCTGATGCTTGTAACTCTGCTTACGTCAGTCTCATGCTTCGACAATATGAAGGAATACAGTGAGAGCGGTATTAACTTCAAGCTGCCTAAGGATATGAAGCAGCTTGACGTGGAGTATGCCGATCTTTGCTTTGGAAATACCGAGGGGGATAAGCGCGCTGAATTTTTCATATATATCTATGCTAAGCAGGCGCTTCTTACTCAGCTTTTCCTTCCGCAGGATACCACCTCGGAGGGGTATGCCGATTGGTTTGTTAACGTAAATGAGTACGAGAACGTCGAGAGGGTCTCCGACACGGAAAAGCAGCTCGTAATTATGGAATACGTCTACGAGCCGGAGGAGACCTATTATCGCGATTACATAATCCGCAACGACTATACCCTTTATCACGTAACCATGACATGTAAGGCAGAGGATGCCGACTACTTTGATCCGATATTTGACGAGTGGTGCAGCTACATTTACCTCGACTATTGACACGCCTCTAAAAAACGGGTATAATTAAATCAGTACGTGAAGTCGCCGCGAGGCGGCAGAATGGAGATATTTATGGAGAGAGTTTACAGCTTTGCGTCAAGCCCCGCAATGCTTCCTACAGAGGTCATTGAGGAGGCGGCGGCATCCGCCGTAAATTACAATAATTCCGGACTTTCCCTGATGGAGATAGGAAAGAGCTGTAGGGAGTACAGCGAGATATATTCATCGGCCGAGGAGCTTTTGCGCGAGATATTAAACGTTCCCCAAGGATATAAGGTGTTCTTTTACGGCGGCGGATCAAGCGCGCAGTACGCCGCGATACCGCTGAACCTTTTGTCGGATTATAAATGTGCCGATTACGTCGTTACCGGCAGACTTTCCAAGAACGCTTCGCTCGAGGCGAAGAAGTACGGAGATATCGCGCTTGCCGCAACCAGCGCAGGTGCCTCTCCCGCTTATTCTACCGTTCCGGTTACCAAGCGTCAGCATTTTCGTCCGGATGCCGACTACGCTTATATCTGTTATAACGACCCAACTTACGGAACGAAATACGGTGAAATCCCCGACACGGGTAACATTCCGCTCGTCGCGGATATGACATCGTTTCTCTTTACAGAGCCGATCGATATATCGAAATTCGCGCTCGTCTTTGCAAATGCGGATTACGGCTTCGGTATCGGAGGGCTGACTGTAGTAATCGTGCGTGACGACTTTACGGCAGGCGCGATGAAGGGAACTCCGTCGTTTATTGACTATAAGGCTATAGAGGATACCTCGAAGGACTTTTCGCCTGCATCCGCATGGTCGGTCTATCTCGCAAAGCTCTTCTTCGAATGGATAAAATCCGTCGGCGGACTTGAGGAAATTAAGCGTCGCAACGAGCGAAAAGCAAGCTTTATATATGATTATCTCGATTCGCAGACCTATTATACCGCACCTGTAGATAAGAAATGTCGCTCTATGATGAACGTTATATTCTTTACCGGTGATGCCGGGCTTGACAAAAAATTTGTTGACGAGGCTCGTGACGCAGGTCTTGTAAATCTCGGCGGCAGCAGCTACGTGGGCGGTATGTGTGCCTCGCTCTATAATGCAATGCCGATAGAAGGCGTTGAGCGGCTCGTAGCATTTATGAAGCAGTTTGCGCAGGAGAATCTTCGCCTTGATGCATAAATAACAAATCCCCGGTGGCTGTGCCGTCTGCAATTGAAGGCACGTGAGGTCACGGGGATTTTTGTATATACCGTGTTTTTGTATTGTATCAATAAAAAAATCTCTGCTTTGAGCTTCAAATATGTAAAAAATAAAATTTGCAATTTTCTAAAAGATGTGGTAAAATATATGTTAAATTAAAAGTGAAAAAGAGGATGTAATATGAAGCGCACCGATTTGCGTAATATCGCCATTATAGCACACGTTGACCATGGAAAAACTACGCTTGTTGACGAAATGCTCCGTCAGGGTGGAATCTACCGCGAAAATCAGGAGACCACAGAGCGTGTTATGGACTCAAACGATCTTGAGCGAGAGCGCGGTATAACGATTCTCGCAAAGAATACCGCAATATACTACAAGGACGTGAAGATAAACGTAGTAGACACGCCCGGTCACGCCGACTTCGGCGGAGAGGTAGAGCGTATACTCAAGATGGTAAACGGAGTTATACTTCTCGTTGATGCCGCCGAAGGACCAATGCCGCAGACGAGATTCGTGCTTGAGAAGGCTCTTTCTATGAACCACAGAGTTATCGTAGTAGTGAATAAGGTAGACCGTCCGGATGCCCGACTTGACGAGATAGGCGACGAAGTGCTTGAGCTTCTGCTTGAACTCAACGCTACCAATGAGCAGCTCGATTCCCCGATGCTGTTCTGCTCAGGCAGGGCGGGCACGGCATCCTTTGATCCTCATACGCCCGGAACCGATCTGACTCCCCTGCTCGATACGATACTCGAATATATGCCCTCGCCCGAGGGAGAGGAGGATGAGCCGCTCCAGCTTCTCGTTTCTTCAATAGACTATAACGAGTTCGTCGGAAGAATAGGTATCGGAAGGATAGAGCGCGGAACGATAAAGCAGGGACAGGGCGTCTCAATATGCAATTATCACGATAAGGACGGCAAGTCAAGACCGGCGAAGATCGTTTCGGTATATCAGTTTGACGGACTGAAAAGGACTCAGGTAACCGAGGCGAAGGTCGGAGATATCGTATGCTTCTCCGGATGCGAGGACATATCGATAGGCGATACCGTATGCTCACCGATAAAGGTCGAGCCGCTTGAGTTTGTTAAAGTGGGAGAGCCCACGATGGAAATGACCTTCTCGGTAAATGATTCTCCCTTCGCGGGAAAGGAGGGAAAGTACGTTACCTCGCGTCATCTGCGCTCCAGACTTTACAGAGAGCTTCTTCGCGACGTATCTCTGAGGGTGACCGACGGTGAGACTACCGACAGCTTCAGAGTTGCCGGCAGAGGAGAGATGCATCTTTCCATCCTCGTTGAGAATATGCGCAGAGAGGGATATGAGCTCTGTTGCTCTAACCCGAGAGTTCTCTATAAGGAGATCGACGGTGTTAAATGTGAGCCCATAGAGGATGTTATAATCGACGTGCCGGAGGAATATCTCGGCGCGGTAATGGAAAAGCTTGGCGCGAGAAAGGGAACGCTTGTTGATATGCAGCTTGCAGGAAACCGTCAGAAGCTGTTTTACTCGATTCCCACCAGATGTCTTTTCGGCTACAGAAGCGAGCTTCTTACAGACACGCGCGGCGAGGGAATAATATCAACCCTCTTTGCGGGCTACGAGCCCTTCCGCGGTGAGATCAAGACGAGATTTACCTCGTCGCTCGTCGCATCGGAGACGGGAACGTCCACGACCTACGGACTTTATCAGGCGCAGGACAGAGGTCCTCTGTTTATCGGTCCGGCAACTCCGGTATACGAGGGTATGATAGTCGGTGAGAATCCGAAGCCTGACGATATAGAGGTCAACGTGTGCCGCGAAAAGCACCTGACCGCGATCCGTTCCACCGGAGCTGATGAGAAGCTTACTCTTATTACCCCTGTCCAGCTTTCTCTTGAGGAGGCAATAGAGTTTATAACGGAGGAGGAGCTTATAGAGGTTACGCCGAAGAGCATAAGACTCAGGAAGGTAGTGCTTGATACTCCCGCAAGAAAGAGAATACAGGCGCAGAAAAGAGCAGCCCTTAAGGAAAGTAAATAATTTTACACGGATAGAGTCTTGATACTAATATCCCCTGCAACAGACGGTCGCAGGGGATCTCTTTTTTTATTTCTCGCACACGATAGGGGCGATAACTGTAGGAAATTCGCGTAATGGCTGAACTATATAATCGTTAACGGCTAAGCAACGCTTTACATCTCACAGCCTCTCGTAGAAGGAGCATTGATGTAGCAAAAAAGAGAAGGATTCTCGAAAAAGGTGATATACGTAGCACGAAAATCAGACCGCACGAAAAGAAAAACAAAAGAAATTCGGGTAAACTTCTATTTACATTCAAAAAGCCTTCTCCTTCATGCTTTTGCATTCCCTTGAGATAGAGCAGAAAAAGCAGAATCTGAGATGCGAGAGAAGTAAAAGCGGCTCCGACAGTCCCGAAGGCTCTGATAGCGAAAAATCCGTTTGCAAGTGTAAGTGCCGCAGTCGTGACCGAGCTTGCAGTAATTCTTCCTATCCGACCGTGGTAGAGAAGTGTGCTTTGCAGGGCAGAGCAAAGAAAGCTGAAAAGCACCGATGCAGATATGGGATATGCTATAGGAAGTGCGTCGGCATAAGCGGGGGCGGAAAAAATTGAAAACACCTCCGGCAATACGGTGAGAAAGAGGAGAGTGAAAAGGGCAATGAGTCTCGCCGTGTGTGTAACCGTTCTCTTCACTCTTTCACCTTTTTCAGCCTTAAGATTCCGTATTATCCAAGGGCAAAGCGCAAGGGAGATACCGCCTCCGACAAGCGATACGAGTGACCCGACAGAGTACGCGACCGAGTATTTTCCAAGTGCCCCTTCTCCGACAATGCGAGAGATCAGTATCTTCTCTCCCTGCGCCGTGAGTGAGAGCGCGAGATAGTGCGCCAGCATAGGCAGATTTATTCCGAACAGAAATTTCCACATTTCACGGGAAAAGAGCCTTCTGCATTTTCTGACGGCAGAAATTCCTATCGCCGCCGCTATAGCACCGGTAATTATAAACGGGGATATCACCCTGCTCATTCCACCGCCCCCAAGCATAATAAGCGTAATGGATAAGAGCGGGGTCAAAATGCCTGCCGCGGCGTTGATTGCGAATACACGTACCGAATTGCCGTAATATCTGCTTTTTGCAAGATATAACCCCTCTACCGTGTTGAAAAATATCTGGATTATGAGCAGTAAACCCAGATTTAGTGACAGTCCGGTAATGGCGTTTATTCCGTTGTGAAATATAATGTATAAGGTAAGAGAAGCTCCGGAGGTAAGAATAGCGGCTCCAAGTGCCGCAGAGGTGAAGGCGTCACCGCCGTCGGAATCGAATTTTGCAAAGCCGCGGTATATGGAAGAGCCGGATATCTCAAGCGTAGTTATGACCGTGAATATGCCCATAAGGCTGACGAACAGTGAGTATATTCCGTATTCCGCTGGTGAAAGATATCTCGTGTAGATCGGGGTAAAGAGAAATCCGACACCGCGCGAGAGGATACTTGATGCCACGTAAAGCACTGGTGCGCCAAGTCTTTTTATTTCTGCTAAGCTTTGTTTTTTCTCTGTCACGGCGGTCTCCTTTTTTCATATCTTTTCCCGAAAAAGCTTGTTAATTAGATGACAAATTTTACATTTTTTGAAATTCTTTTATCGGTATTGCTTCGTTTTCTTCTCAAACGTAGAGAATTTTCCATATAATGTGCAAGAATTTTAAAAAAACTTGCATTATGCTATTGATTTTTACCGATTTAGTATGGTAGAATAAGTTATATTTATTTTGGAGGGTAAAACCAATGTTCAAATCAGAATATCTTAACGATCTTATGGCGCGCGTTGAGCGCCGTAATCCCGGCGAGGCTGAGTTTCATCAGACGGTTCGCGAGGTTCTTGAATCTATCGAGCCGGTTCTTGAGCAGCGCCCCGAATACATTAAGTCGGGAGTTATTGAAAGACTCGTAGAGCCTGAGCGCATTATTAAGTTCAGAGTTCCGTGGGTAGACGATAACGGTAACGTAGTAGTTAACCGTGGCTTCCGTATCCAGTTCAACAGCGCGATCGGTCCTTACAAGGGCGGTCTTCGCTTCCATCCCAGTGTAAACGAGAGCATCATAAAGTTCCTCGGCTTCGAGCAGACCTTCAAAAATTCTCTTACCGGTCTTCCTATGGGCGGCGGTAAGGGCGGCTCCGACTTTGATCCTAAGGGCAAGTCGGACGCTGAGGTTATGCGCTTCTGCCAGAGCTTTATGACCGAGCTTCAGAAATACATCGGCGCGGATACCGACGTTCCCGCGGGCGATATAGGTGTCGGAGCACGTGAGATCGGTTATCTTTACGGTCAGTATAAGAGACTTCGCGATGAGTTCACCGGCGTTCTTACCGGTAAGGGACTTCCTTACGGCGGCTCGCTCATCCGTCCCGAGGCAACCGGCTTCGGCGCGGTTTATTACACCGTTGAGATGCTTAAGAATCTCGGTGAGGACGTAACGGGTAAGACCTTTGCTGTCTCCGGCTTCGGTAACGTTGCGTGGGGTACGGTTCAGAAGATTACCGAGCTTGGCGGTAAGGTAGTAACCATCTCCGGTCCCGACGGTTACGTATACGATAAGGACGGTATTAATACTCAGGAAAAGATCGACTTTATGGTTGAGATGCGCGCATCCTGCCGTAACAGAGTTGAGGACTATGCAGATAAGTTCGGCGTTCCATTCTTCAAAGGTGAGAAGCCTTGGGGCGTAAAGGTTGACGTTATTATGCCCTGCGCAACCCAGAACGAGGTTGGAATGGAGGAGGCAAAGAAGATCGTTGCCAACGGCGTTAAGTATTACGTTGAGGTCTCCAATATGCCTACCACCAACGAGGCTCTTGCATATCTTATGGCAAACGGCGTTGTTGTTGCTCCCTCTAAGGCAGTAAACGCAGGCGGCGTTTCGGTCTCCGGTCTTGAGATGTCTCAGAACTCGATGCGCTACTCATGGAGTGCCGAGGAGGTAGACGAAAAGCTCAAGGGAATTATGAAGAACATATACAGAAGCTCTGTTGAGGCAGCTCGTACCTTCGGCATGGAGGGCAATCTTGTTGCCGGCGCTAATATAGCAGGATTTATCAAGGTTGCTGACGCAATGCTCGCTCAGGGTGTTGTTTAATCAGGGAACTAAGTATTATAGGTAAGTCCTGGTTTAACTAAAGTAAAATCAAAAAATAAGCAGAACGGCATTGCTCTCCGTGACGGATGGAATGCTGCTCTGCTTATTTTAGTTACATCAAAAAAACAAAGAAACTGAATTAATTAATCAAAAATATAAAGGATCTCTTTGTTTTTATATGCTAGAATGGAGTAAAATAAAAAACAAAGGAGACCATTATGGAAAAGAAAAGATATGCTCAGGTCGGTATAGGCGGCAGAGCAAGGATGTATTACAAGGCTATTTCCAACGAGTTTTCCGAAACTTCGGAGCTTGTCGGCTTCTGTGATATAAACAGAACCCGTATGGAATATGCGAACGAGATTATGGTGAAGGAGTACGGTTATCACAGTGTTCCTATGTACGGGGCAGATGAATTTGAGAAGATGATAACCGAAACCAAGCCGGATGTCGTTATAGTTACGTCGATCGACCGTACGCATCACAGATACATAATCAAGGCTATGGAGATGGGCTGTGACGTTATATCCGAAAAGCCTATGACGGTTGATAATAAGAAGTGTCAGGAGATCCTCGACTGTATAGAGTGCACGGGAAAGAAGCTTCGCGTTACCTTCAATTACCGCTATGCACCGCATAATACCATGATGCGCGATCTCATTATGAAAAATACCATCGGCAAGATCACTCAGGTTCATTTCGAATGGATGCTTAACACCTCGCACGGAGCAGATTATTTCCGCAGATGGCATAGAGATAAGAGAAACAGCGGCGGACTCCTCGTGCATAAATCCACCCACCACTTCGATCTTGTAAACTTCTGGCTTGGCACATATCCCTCTCGCGTATTTGCTTTCGGAGATCTTAAGTTCTACGGCAGAGAGAACGCAGAGGAGCGCGGAGTCACGAAGTTCTATTCCCGCGTTCACGGACAGAAGAACGCAGAGGGTGATCCGTTTGCGCTTAACCTTGAGAGCAGCGAGCATCTGAAAAGACTGTATCTTGATGCCGAGGCAGAGGATGGATATCTTCGCGATCAGAGCGTTTTCGGAGATAATATAAGCATTGAGGATACTATGAACGTGCTCGTTCAGTATCAAAGCGGCGCTCAGCTTTCCTATTCGCTTAACGCATATTCTCCTTGGGAGGGCTTCAGAGTTTCCTTCACGGGCACGGCAGGCAGAATAGAGCTTGAGGTAATCGAGTCGGTTTATATCAACGCAGGCGGCGATTCCTCGAAGGAGGGTGTTGTAAAGGGAAAGAAGATTACCGTATATCCGATGTTCGGTGATGCGTATGAGGTGCCGATTCCTGTTGCTGCAGGCGGCCACGGCGGCGGAGACGCAGTTCTTCTTAACGATCTTTTCGGTGTTCCCGCTGAAGATCCTTATAAGAGAGCGGCTTCTCACATTGACGGTGCAATGAGTATACTGACCGGTATCTCGGCAAATAAGTCTATTGCCAGCGGTTTGCCCGTTGACGTTATGACTCTCGTCGATATTCCCGGCATTAAGAAAAGATAAAATGAAGGAATAAAACGGCTGATTTTCAACCGTATAAATATAATATAAAGATAACGAGGCTATCTCAAATTTTGCAATTTGAGATAGCCTCGTTGCGCTTAAAGGGAAGACTGATTCAATAGAATACGTTACTTTCAACAGTTTGCTTTGCATACGGCATAATATGAGCGGGAGCGTATAAAATGAGGCACTGTTTTTAAAGGAAATATTCTAGTAATTGGTTTTCCGGTCTTGACAATCTCAAAAGATACATATATAATAAGAATGTAGCCGAACGGAGAATGTAATGGCGCGATACAGACTAAGAACGCAGTCTGCCAACATCTTCTAAAACGGATACGAAACGTGGTATAATAAAGTATTTGTGTCGCCGCTGTGGCGGCGGAACGGAGATTTGTATGGATTTTATTTTAGGCTGTAATTACTGGGCGTCAAATGCCGGAGCCGATATGTGGCGTGATTTTGATGAAAATACGGTTTACGAGGATCTTAAGACTCTTTCGTCTTATGGTGTAACGCATATGAGGGTTTTCCCGAATTGGCGTGATTTTCAGCCGGTTATGCCGTTGTACGGTCGCGTAGGCAAATTGGAAAGATATTGTCTTGAGGGAGAGCGTGAGCCCGAAAATCCGTATTATATTGATGAGGAGATGATGCGCCGTTTTGCCGTCCTTTTAGATGCTTGCGATACGTATGGCATAAAGGTAATAGTCGGTCTTGTTACGGGATGGATGAGCGGTAGGCTATATGTTCCGTCCGCCCTTTACGGAAAGAACGTTATCACCGATCCTACGGCACTGTATTTCGAGCAGCTGTTTATTAAGGGATTTGTTTCCCGTTTTAAAAACAGAAAAGCGATATACGCATGGGATTTGGGAAATGAGTGTAACTGTATGGGAGAGGCTGACCGTATTCAGGCGGTAAACTGGACTGCAACGGTAGCAAACGCAATTCGCGCAGAGGACTCGACGCGTGACGTAGTATCGGGAATGCACGGACTTGAATTGAAGGCGGGCAGCACGTGGATGATGCATGACCAAGCAATGTGGAACGATATTCTGACAACTCATCCGTATCCGTATTGGTGCGCTTATACTCGAAATGATGATGCACTGTCTCTGCGTACCTTGATGCACGCCACTGCGCAAAATAAATATTACTCGGAATGCACAAACAAGCCCTGCTTGGCAGAGGAGATCGGAACAATGGGCCCGATGATCGCATCCAATGATGCATCGGCGCGGTTCTTGCGTGTAAATTTGTTTTCATTATGGTCAAACGATTCGGCGGGCTTGATGTGGTGGTGCGCGCATGAGCAGACGATGCTTACGGCATTTCCTTATTCGACCAATATGGTTGAGGTAGAGCTGGGACTCTTGAATGCGGATAGAAGTCCTAAGCCTGCGATGCTTGAAATAAAGAAATTTTCGGACTTCCTCAAAAACGCGGATGTTGAGCTTCCGCCTGCAAGAGCAGATGCAGTCTGCATATTATCTCACGGTCAGCGTCAATGGGGCGTTTGTTATGCCGCATACATCCTTGCGCGGCAAGCCGGAATCAATTTGCGTTTTTGCTACGCTAATGATGAAATTCCGGAAGCCGATACCTATCTGCTTCCCTCTGTCAATAGTATTAAACCCATTAATGCGGAGCATTACAAGACGCTCAAGGAGCGTGTATATAAGGGTGCGAGCCTTTATATTTCCATGGATAACGGTGTTCTTTCCGAGTTTGAAAAGCTGAGTGGAATGAGAGTCAAGGATTCACACGAATCAAAAGAGTCAAGAAGCTTTTACCTCTCGGGTGAGCGCTTCGATTTCAGTACTAAACGCACGTATACACTTGAGTCGGTTGGCGCAGAGGTAATTGCCTCGGATAATTGTAATAACCCTGTCGTTTCCGTTTATAACTACGGTGAGGGAAAGGTGACTTATCTGAACTTCCCGCTTGAGGAAAATCTTATTGACGGTCATAACGCCTTTGACGGGAATGCTTCGGAGCTTTACAGATACATATTTAAGCAGGAAATTGATAAACAGCCTATAAAGATTTTGGGCAACGGAGTTTACACTAACCTGCATGAAAATGACGGTCGCATATACGCCGTGGCTATCAACTATACCGATGCAAGCGCAAATATTGAGATCGTGACCGAGGATTATACCTTAGAGCGCGTCTTGTACGGCAGCGCAAAGAGCATTATGCCTTACGATGCCGCGGTGCTTGAATTTGTCTTGAAATAAAAGGCGTTCAAGGGATAAACGGCAACCTCATAAGCAAAGTTTTTTAAATATATATTCTCGAAATGAGAAAAGGGCAATATCTTTCCGAATCGGTTAGATATTGCCTTTTTGAATGATGAATATAAATATTATTTCTGCTTGTATCCGTCGAGAAAATTGCCGATTTTCGTCATTGCCTCTTTAAGAACGCTCGCCTCGGGGAGCATGACTATTCTGAAATGGTCGGGTGTCTGACAGTCAAATCCGCTTCCGGGAACTATCAGAATGTTGGTTGCGTGCAACAGGTCGCGGGCGAATTTCCTATCGTCGGTAATATTGAACTTCTTTGTATCAAGCTTCGGGAATAGGTAGAACGCCGCGTTGTTCTTTACGAAGGATACGCCGTCAACGTCAGAAAGCACGGAGCAGGTTGCCTCTCTCTGCTCGAAGATCCGTCCGCCGGGGCGTACCATAGAAGCGGGTGTTTCCATATCGTTGATAGCCGCAGGTATAACTAGCTGCGCCATTGAATTAGCGCATAGACGCATAGAGGTCAGCTGTACTATTCCGCGGCGGTATTCCTCGGTAACGGCCCTCGGTCCGCTTATGAGCATCCAGCCGCAGCGGTACCCGCACAGGCAGTGCGATTTTGACAGACCGCTCATTGTTACTACTGGCAGATCCGGCGCGAGCGCGGCAACAGAGGTGTGCTGTAGGCCGTCCATAATCAGTCGGTCGTAAATCTCGTCGGAGAAGATAAGCAAATGCTTTTCTCTGGCTATCTTTATAATTTCTTCTAAAACTTCTTTTGGGTATATCATTCCCGTCGGATTGTTCGGATTAATAAGCACCAGAATTTTAGTTTTGTCGGTAATTTTTTTGCGGATATCGTTACAGTCCGGATACCAGCTTGATTTTTCGTCGCAGATATAGAAGACCGGCTTGCCGCCTGCGATATACACGCTGTTTCCCCACAGCGAATAGCTGGGTGTGGGAACGAGAACCTCGTCACCGGGGTCGAGGAGCGGCGCAAGCGCGAAGGATGCGACCTCGCTTACTCCGTTACCTATGAAGATATCGTCCTCGGTTATTCCATCAATACCTTGGCTCCTGTGATATTCGCAGATTGCGCGCCTTGCTTCGGGCATGCCTCTGAAATCACAGTAGCCGAGTCCGCGCTCTATCTGACCCTCAAGAGCTTTTTTGATGCTCTCCGGAGTCTTAAAGCCGAAGGAAGCAGGATTTCCCGTATTGAGCTTAAGGACGTCAATTCCCCTTTTCTGCATCTCAAGCGCCTCTAAAAATAACGGCCCTCTTATGTCAGAGTGAACGTTTTGCATTTTTTTCGAGCATTTTATTGTGTTCATATATAACTCCGAACAAAATTGATTGACATTATTATATCAAAATGCTATAATATAGTCAAATACCTATAATTATATAAATATTATATATTTTTAGCTATGAGGTGCGATATGTTTAAGTGGAAGGAATACGTCTACGAAATTTATAAGGAGAAAAGCTTTTCCAAGGCGGCAAAGAATCTTTATATAAGTCAGCCGTCATTGAGCGCGAGAATAAAGAAGATAGAGCAGGAGCTCGGCTCACCCATCTTTGACCGAACCACGACGCCCTTGCGTCTTACTGCGGTCGGGGCGGTTTACGTTGAGGCTATAGAGGAAATACTGAAGGTTGAGGAGCGTGTGGAAAATTACATAAACGAGGAGCATACGCTGAAATCCGGGCATCTCTCGATAGGAGCAAGCAACATATTCGCCGCTTACGTCCTGCCGCCTATAATCACCGAATTTAAAAACAAATTTCCCCACGTTAACATACGTTTGACCGAGGGTAATACCGAAACACTTGAGCAGATGCTCGCCGCAAACAGTCTTGATATGGTTATAGACAATAATCATTATGATACCGTGCTTTACGACAAGGAGTTCTACTCGAAGGAGCTTTTATTGCTCGCCGTTCCTAGACTCTACGGTGTATGTGAGAAAACGAAGGAATATCAGCTTACCGAGGACGTTTTACGAAGCGGTGTCTATCTCTCCGATGATTATCCCGAGGTTTCGCTTAGCGAATTTAGTGATATACCGTTCATTATGCTGTCACCGAGTAACGATACTCGAACCCGAGGCGACAGGCTTTGTCGCGAAGCAGGCTTCCGACCGAAGATTATACTTGAGTTAAATCAGCAGGCGACGGCGTATATGGTAGCCTCGACGAGGATGGGCGCAACCTTCGTAAGTGACACGCTAGCCGTAAAGCTCCCTGCGCACGAGAACCTGGCTTACTACAAGCTCGGAGGCGAAGCGGCGAGAAGAACGGTATATTTCTATTACAAGAAGCGCAAATTCAAAACCCGTGCAATGGAAGAATTTATTCGACTGATAGTGCGTAAATGATAAGATAAAATGCGAAAAGGCTAGCTCAATTTTGGGGCTAGCCTCTCTTGGTACAGCTACTACGAGCTTGCCGTATTGAATTATGCTCCTCTCGAAGCAAGCGCACTTTGCGCTCTTGGTGCTGCGCACTGCATTTGCCATTCGAAAAATCTTCGAGGAGCAATCTGCGGCATCCGTCCTCGTGTGCAAGCTCCCGGATACGAATTGCCTTGATTATCGGGCTGCCCGACAGGTGTGTGGTCAATAAAGGACAACAAAATTTAATGGAAACTTTATGAAAATTATTATTTTAGGTTGACAATATCCTAAAATTTGTGTATAATATAAGTGCGATCTTAATAAGGAGGTATGAAAATGAACCTAAATACCAAGCAAATTGTTTCAATTTCCGAAGCCAATCAGAACTTTTCCCGTGTGGCAAGAATGGCTGATAAGCACGGCGAACTTTATATCTTTAAGAATAATAAACCGAAATATAGATTAGTCGATATCGAGAAAGATACTACGGTTGAAATGACCGACGACGAGAAGATAGATTTCGTGGCGGCGCGTATTCTCAAACTGTATCGCCCCGCGTTTGAGGAGCTGGCGAAATAATGGTTAAGTTTACAGAAAACAAAGTGCTTTTATTGCACAAGCTTATAACGGAAGAAACGGGAGGCGACCCAAACGTGCGCGATATTGCGCTCCTCAACAGTGCGCTTGAATCCGCTTTCGCTACATTTGACGGAAAGGAATTATATCCCACAAAACAAGAAAAGGGCGCACGGCTCGGCTTTGCGCTGATATCCAATCACGCCTTCGTAGACGGAAATAAGAGAATTGGAATGTACGTCCTTCTCACATTCCTTGAAACCAACGGAATTAAACTTCGTCCCACCAACGCGGAGGTCGCTCGTGTCGGCCTTGCCGTCGCGGCAGGCGAGATGAAATATCAAGAGTTGCTGGATTGGATCTTGGAGAATGAGGCGTGAGCCATTTAAAACTTTGTGCACAAGTGTCGAAAGCTTTTAATAAAGTATAAAATTGTAAAAGGTTGCAAAAATCTACTATAGAAAAATGAAAATGCAGAATCACAGAACCATAATTATGCATTATGAATTCTGAATTCTGCATTGTTTTTACGCTGCCTTTGGTTGTGCTTGCTGATTTGCCGCATTCAGCATATTTTCTATGAATATACCATATCCCTCTGTTGGATTTGCTACCATTACATGGGTTACCGCGCCGACGATTTTGCCGTCTTGGATGATTGGGCTGCCGCTCATACCGCGCACGATGCCGCCGGTCAGGGTGATGAGCATCGGGTCGGTAACGTGGATCTTGAAGGATTTTGAACCTGTCGAGGTAGTGTCGATATCGGTAATCTCGATTTTATAGGTCGATTTTTTGCCGCTTTTTACGGTTGAAATTATTTCCGCCTCGCCAACCTTAAGCTCCTCTCTGTGTCCGATAGGGAGCGGCTGTGCGTCGCTTGTGAGTTCTGTGAGCGAGCCGAAAACTCCGCACTCGCAGTTGATATCAATGCTTCCGAGTTTACGTCTTGAGAGTATGCCGGAAAGCTCGCCCGGCTTACCGCATTCACCGCGAGTGATACCCCCGAGGACGACTCCGGTTGCCTCACCGCTGGCAAGCTCCACCGTCTCGCCACCTTCGGGATTTGACACGCCATGCCCTAGTCCGCCAAAAACCTTGGTCTCCGGATCTATAAAGGTTACAGTGCCGATTCCGAGCGCGGCATTCTTTAGGGTGATGCCGAGCTTGTATGTGCCGTCGGTAAGCTTTGGAACAACGGTTACCGTCATTCGCTCACCGCACCTTAGAATTCCTATCTTTACTGCGCCGCCGCGATGCTCGCTCATAAGCTCTGAAATCTTCGCTGCTTCTTTTATCTCAACGTCGTTTACGGTCAATATTTTATCTCCTCGCTTAAGCGGTGAGTCATCGGGCGCGGCTGTGACCGTAACGCCGTGCTCCTTAATTCTGATTCCGAACACGTCACCGCCCGGAATCAGATAGATCTCCTCGTTCTTCTTCCTTCCTTTAAATAATAGCTCGTATATACGCGATGATACCTTGACGCCGTCGCTCTCAGAAGAGCTTGCAGCCTGATTTTTGCACACGGGGTCAGCGCATTCGGCTGATACGCTTACACCGAGAGTGAGCGAGAAAATATTTATAATAAATAATAAAAGGGCAACCCTTTTAATAACTAAATGCCTCATTATCTCTACCTTTCAATTTTACTAAGAATACTTTATCTCAAATCAAATTATATATGAGTAACAAAATTTGACACGCTTCGCTTTTTTTGCAAAAAAAGGAGTGACTCGAGGCTTTTGCCCCGGTCACTCCGTTTTATATTTCTTATGTTTATTCCATTGATATGTTTGCGCGGTTAAGATTGTTGAGATTTTCTGTCGTCTGTGCGCTTTCGTAAAGCGTCGCGGCAGCCGTGTCAATTATTTTGCCTATTTCGTTCTGAACGTATACCGATGCGATGCTGTCATAGCATTCCTCAAAGTGACTACTTTCCTTTGCAATTCGGTACAGCACGAAGTACGCAGCCTCTACGGGAGTCGCTACCTCGATAACGTCGCTTACCTCAAAGAAATCAAGAGAAAAGGCAAGATTTACGTATTCCTCGTAATAAACCGTGTCATGGCTGTGGCGCGCTACTATGGCTCCGTTGAATACGTCGACCGGTGCTGTGGTCGTTTTATCGATTATGCATTCCGCGACCTCGTCTTTGCCGTATTTTGCCGCGTCAACGATCGCTGCGTGTATCTCGCCTACGCGCTTCTCGGTCGGCCATCCGCGCTCTATCGGCATATGCGCGCGTAAAACGCGCACGCACTCGTCACTATCGTAAAACGCTCTGACGTCGTCCTTTGTATATTCAAGCGCGCCCTTTACCGCTTCCTCAAGGAATTCTCCTTCAAGATTGCCCGCATAATACTCGTAGATCTTTTCGGTTGCGTAGGAATATCTGATCAGAAGATCCTGAACAGAGTAATTCATATTAAGAGTTTTCAGGTGCTCAAGGTATTTGTCATAGTCGCCGTCAAAGCCCTCGATGGCTATCTCGTCATAATAATCGCTTTCAACGCTGGCTTTAATATAATCGTTTACTATGTTGTCAAATTCGCTCGAATGCACGTCGATTCCCACCTTGTTTGCGATATGCATTATCGAGTAGATCTCTGATACACGGCGCTTTATCACGTCATCCGCTCTTTTTATATATTCTGCCTTGTTATCGCCTGTCCATACGCTACTGTCGCCGCCGTCGACCTCGTCACGCACGGAGAGGAACAGCATTCTGTACAACTCGTATCTTACGGTATACTGCGTATCATCAATGGTCATCGTCATAACCGTCTGCGCCTCAAGCTCAGTGCTTTCTACGGGCGGATAGTCACCCTCACCGCAGGAGGCAATTGACAGCAAAGTCGCAATAAGCAGAAGAAGTGCTAAAATTTTCTTCATTATTTTCTCCAGTCGAAGATTTTATGTATTGTTTTCAAGGTCGAATCATGCCGAACCCGTTACTACTCTATTATACATAAATATTATTAAAAAATCAAGAACAATAAAAATTTATACAAAAGGGTTTGCATTTTGACCGTAGATATGATAAAATAAATTGTACGAAAGGAAAAGGAGAATATAAATGGAAGAATCATATACAGTATCGTTTGAAAAAATTATAAATGAATTTCACCTTGAAACTATATACCTTCCCGACCTGCCCGAGTCACTTGAGGTCTCTTGCACCAGAGTAAACCGTCCCGGACTCCAGATGGTCGGCTTCTACGATCACTTTGAGCAGGAGAGAATACAGATAATCGGAAGGGTAGAGCATTTGTTTATCTCTCAGCTTGAGCCTGATGAGCGCACGTGCCGCCTTGAGGATTTCTTCCGATCGGCTCCGGTCGGCGTGATCGTCACCACCTCTCTTGAGATATCCCCGGAGATGATTGATATGGCAGAGCGTTATAAGGTCCCTCTGCTTCGCACCTCGGAGCGTACCTCACCCTTTATGGCGGCGCTTATCGCCTTTCTCAACGTTCAGCTCGGACCGCGTCTTACAAGGCACGGTGTTCTGGTCGAGGTATACGGCGAGGGTGTGTTACTGCTTGGTGACTCCGGTGTAGGTAAGAGCGAGACCGCGATTGAGCTTGTAAAGCGCGGACACCGTCTTATCGCGGATGACGCCGTAGAGATCAAGAGGGTTTCGGCTACCACTCTCGTCGGCAGAGCTCCTGAGATAATCCGCCATTACGTCGAGCTTCGCGGTATCGGAATCGTTGACGTTCGCCGCCTCTTTGGTATGGGCGCGGTCAAGGAGACCGAAAAGATCGACCTTGTTATTAATCTTGAAAACTGGAAGGAAAACAAGATGTACGACCGCCTCGGACTTGAATCCACCACCGAGGAGATTCTCGGCATCGAGATTCCGAGTATAGTATTGCCCGTATGCCCGGGGCGTAACCTCTCGGTCGTCATAGAGGTTGCCGCGATGAACAACCGCCAGAAGCGTATGGGATATAATACTGCCGAGGAGTTTAACAAGCGCCTTATGGAGTCCATGGGACTTAATTGATACAAAAATATAATAAAACAAAGATTTTGTACCGTTAGGGAATACAATAAATATTAAAAGCAGGTATGTAAGATTTTTTCTTGCGTGCTTGCTTTTTAATTATATAAGTTTTTTCGCACGTACGGTTTATCCCTTTAGAGAACGGTTTTGCGTTGCGGATATTGTAATATAACCTCTGCCCAAGTCATATAATCAAACAAAAAGACTTGGAGGATAGTATGAACAAAATCTACAAAAAAGATATTGAATCGTCGTGCGAGTTTTCCTTGCCCGACTATATGGGAGACGTGAAAAAGATACTTTCCGTCAGAGCATCCGTCATCCCGTCGGGAAAATTCGTCGGTGACGGTGAGGTGGAGTTTTCTGGTATAGTTTCCTACGACGTGCTGTATTCGGATTCCGAGGGGAGGCTGACACATGCCGCCTGTTCGTCTGACTATGATATTTCCGAGGCTCTTGACCCGTCTCTGTATCTTGATTCATCAGCGGATATAACGGTCGGCAGCGCATCGGTTCGTCTAAGCGGACCTCGCAAAATGAGCCTCAGATCTAATCTTGCAGCGTATATCACCGTTTCATCCGAATCCGATCATGAGGTTAGGGGAGACGTATTTTCCGCTGACCGCGCTCCGCAGGTAGCATCCGAGAGCGTTATGAGCGAAAGGAGCATTTTTGTCTCCTCTCCCGAGCGTGAGTATGCCGAGGAGGCTGACAGGCTGGAGGGTATTTCCGCAGATGATGTTGAGATTCTCTCTACGTCGGGTAACGTGAGGATAACCGAGAGCGAGGCGGTTGACGGAGCGATAAGGGTAAAGGGTGAGATAACGATCGTATCTATAATCAGAATATCCGATCAACCGCCCTTCGCTGTAAAGAGGGTCATTCCGTTTGAGGAATCCGTAACCGCTGAGGATTCAAGGGCGGGGATGCAGTCGTTATCGACCGCTTATCTTACGTCCGTCATGTCGGGTGTTTCCGAAACCGACGGCGGCGCGTCCGTCACGGTCAATGCAATTCTCGAATTTGGCTCTCAGCTCTCCTCCAATCTTAGTGAGAGTGTTGCCGTCGATGCATATCTTACCGATAGAGACGTTGAATCAAAATATGAGGAGCGCGAGTTTACCGAGCTTCTCTCAATGAAAAACAGTGAGCATGCCGTGAGCGTCAGCTGCTCGCGCGCGGAGCTTGGGCTTGAAAATGTAAGGGACCTGCTTTGGCTGTCCTGCGATATCCGCCAGAATTCGCGCAGGGCATCGTCCGGAGGCGTCGTAATAGATGCGGAAGCTCTGATAAGCGGGGTAGCGTGTGAATTAAACGATGACGGAACGCTCTCTTATCTGCCTCTGAAGTTTACCTCACCGATAACACTTGAGCTTGACACGGGATGCAGTATTCCGGAGGATGCTATAATTGAGTGTAAAATACTCTGCTCTGATACCGAGGAAACGTTGGAGTCCGATAAGCTTAATGTAAAATGCCGTCTCGGAATCGGACTCCGCGTATGCGCCCGAAGAAGCGTGAAGTGTCTTTCCGAATGCACGGTATCGGGGGATGCTGTCTATAAGGCATCTCCGTCCGTCGTTACTGTTTATTATCCCGAGGCGGGAGAAACTCTTTTTGATATAGCTAAACGCTACCACACTACACCGGGAAAGATCGCCGAGGATAATGCTCTTTCGGAGGAGACCTCTTTAGCTCCGGGGTCATCGTCCTCACTGTCCGGAGTGAAGCGGATAGTAATTCATTAAAAAATAGAATTGTATTAAAATGGGGGGCGTGCTTCGTTTTTTGCGAAACACGCCCCTTGAAAAGTAAATAAATATTTACTATTCCTGCTCGAGCCAGTTCTTTCCGCAGGTAACCTCTACCGTGAGAGGAAGGGAAAGAGAGACTGCGTTTTCCATCTCTTGCTTGACTATCTCTCGGCAGATATCTATCTGATCGTCTCTGACCTCTATGACTATCTCGTCGTGCACCTGCATAACGAGCCTTGCATCAAGTCCTTTGTCCTTTATGGCTTTGTCAACGTTGATCATCGCAAGCTTCATAATATCTGCCGCCGCACCCTGTATCGGAGCATTCATTGCGACTCTCTTTCCGAACGCCCGCAGGTTGCCGTTTTGTGCCGACAGCTCCGGGATATAGCGTCGCCTTCCCATGGGAGTGACCGTGTATCCTCGCTCTGCCGCCTCATCTACAACCCTTTCGAGATATTCGTCTATCGACGGATAATTGTAGAGGTAGCTTTTTATATATTTGCTTGCTTCCTGAGTAGTTGTTCCGATATCCTTTGCAAGAGAAAATCCGCTTATTCCGTATACGATGCCGAAATTGACCGCCTTTGCGCGCTTTCTCATTTCCTCGTTTACCGATTCCTCAGGTACTCCGAATACCGCCGCCGCGGTCTTTCTGTGTATATCCTCGCCCGCTTTAAACGCCTCGGTCATATTGTAGTCACCCGAAATGTGGGCGAGCAGGCGTAATTCTATCTGCGAATAATCTGCATCTAGAAGGCTATATCCGACCCGTGCAACGAAATAGCGTCTCATTTCTCTGCCCATTTTCGTTCTGATAGGGATGTTTTGTAGGTTGGGATCCGCGCTTGATAGGCGTCCCGTAGCAGTAAGCGCCTGCTTGAAATCGGTGTGTATTCTGGAATCCGCATCCGCCGCGAGCGGCAGAGCCGCGGCGTAGGTGTTACGAAGCTTTGTCACCTGTCTGTATTCCAGGATATCCTCTATTATCGGAGAATAGGAGCGTAGCTCCTCAAGTGTTTCCGCATCGGTTGAATAGCCGCTTTTCGTCTTTTTCTTTTTATACGGAAGTCCGAGTGTAACGAACAGCATCTCGCCAAGCTGCTTTGGTGAGTTTATATTAAACTCGCTGCCTGCCTGAAAGTATATTCTCGAGGTCAGATCCTCCGCAAGCTCTGCAAGCGCGTCGGAAAATTCCCGCATTCCCTCAGTGTCGATCTTGAAGCCTGTCTTTTCCATCTCGGCAAGTATTCCCACGAGAGGAAGCTCCAGTCTGTCAAGCACGTCGGCAATGCCGTCCTCATCCACCTTTTTACGCATCACGGGCTCAAGCTCGTAGAGCAGATCGGGGCAGGGCTCGCCGTTGTCAACGGTCTTGCCGAGAAACATCGATACAAGAGAGGGGATCCCTGCGCTTCCGCTTCCCGGATTCAGTACGTATGCGTAGAGCATTAGGTCAAGAAATTTTGCACGGGGAGGGGGTGTTGCTCCGAGGTCGTCAAGCATATGATACAGTGCCTTTGCGTCGTAGCAGATTATTTCATTCTCCTCAAAAAGTTGGACAAGCTCGGTGGGCGCGCCCTCGTATTTTGCGGAAACCTCTCCGTTCGATATATATATACCGTGGCTGTCCATATATACTGCGATGCGCTTACCCGTGCCGATTTTTTCACATTCTGTGACCGATTCGAACTCAATTTTGGCGCTTTTCCCGCCTGCATTGCTGCACTCAGCGTTGGATGCAGCGCGCAGACCGAACTTTGCGATAAAGGAATTCAATTCAAGCTCGGTGAATTTGCTGTAAAGCGCGGGCTTGTCCGGTCCGACGTAAGTAAGGTTGCAGAGCGAAAGCTCAAGCGGAACACTGGTGAATATTCTTGCAAGCTTGCGTGAAAGCTCGGCGTTCTCCCTGTCGCGCAGGAGCTTTTCACGCACTCCCTTGGATATGCGTGCGTCATCTATGTTTTCATAAATGCCGTCGAGGGTACCGAAATTGCGGATAAGCGTAGCCGCAGTCTTTTCTCCTACACCGCTGACTCCGGGGATGTTGTCGGATGAGTCGCCCATCAGAGCCTTCATATCAACGAACTGTGAGGGTTCTATTCCGTATTTTTCGAGGAATTGCTCTCTTTTCATTTTTACCGTATCCTGATTTGTAGCCAAAAGGACGGTGACCTTGTCGTCTATAAGCTGCAGCAGGTCTCGGTCGCCGGAGAGAATATAGCTCTCGGTCGCCTCGTCCGCGGTGTGCGCCATTGCCGCTACGGTGCCCTGTATGTCGTCCGCCTCATATCCTGCAAGCTCAAGGACGTGTATTCCCATAAGAGAAAGGCATTCTTTAGCGTCCGGAAATTGGGAGAGCAGATCCTCCGGAGTAGGGTGGCGTCCCTCCTTGTAGTGCTCGTACATTTTATGTCTGAAGGTGGGTGCCTTAAGATCAAACGCAACCGCCGCGTAATCCGGCTTTACAGCATCCAGCTGTTTGGATATTATGTTTATCATTCCGAATATGGCGTTGGTGTGCTTTCCGCTCTTGGTAGTTAGCGGGCGCACGCCGTAAAAAGCGCGGTTTATTATACTGTTTCCGTCTATTACAAGTATTTTTTTCATTTAGTCTCCTCCGCTGCATCCGTCGCGTCATCTGCCGCCGCGTTACAGGTGTCCTCCGCGGGCGCGGATTCATGATCTTCGGTTCCTGTAGGTGCAATGTCGGCTTTTTCCGTAGGCGCGGCTTCTGCTGCGATCCCGTCGGCAACTACGTCGTCTATTGTTATCTGGTTATTGTCGCCAATATCTGTGAGATCGGTATCCGGATCTGTGAGTGCCTCCCCCTCTACGTCTATAACCGCGGTTGCTTCGGGGATCGGGTTTATCTCCTCATCTCTTGCAGCAGCCGCTGCGGCAAGTCTTGCTATTGCCTCGGATTCCTTATCCTCGATCAGCTCTGCCGTAAGCAGGAGCTTTGAGGTAACGAATACAAATAGGGAAAGCGACAGAACCGTTTCGTAGATCGATGCTGAAACCGTTACTCCGTCGGTGAGGAAGTATATCACCGACGGAATTGCGGAATATGCGGCAAGCGATGCGGAAATGAATCCGAATGCAATATACGCGCGCCACTTCTCACGTCCCATAGACAGCCTCGTCTCGTAAAGGAAGAATACTGCCGCAAAAAGATAGGACATCTGGTCGAGTATTTTGTTGGTGGAGTTGAGAGGAAGCTCGTCATTAAAATAAAGATATATAGAATATAAGGAAAGAAACAGTACCGTGCAGAGTCCGAAGGCTGCTCGCTTTGTGCTTGCGGAAGCCTCGATAAGGACTGTGAGCGCGAAATGTATCGCGGAGAGGATAGCTGTAGCCGCTACTATGAGCAGAAGGATCGCGGTCATTCTGTGCGACGGGATCGCCTCAAGAGCCGGTCTCGTGCCGATATTGCGAAGATCCGAAATGATCTTGAATTTTTCAGCTGCAAGCGAAATGAATCCTGCCGCCACGAATCCAACTGACACGACGGTGATTCCGGTCGGCAAAAGGCTTGCGGGAGCGGTGAAGTCGGGTATCAGTCGAAGGTTCTTGTCCGAGCGGAATATGAAGCTAAAGAATATAAGCACGGCGGCAATCATAACATAGTTCCCGACCGAGCTCAGAACCGACGGCGAAAAATACTTGGTGTGATCGTCATAGTGCAATATCAGCGCCAGAGTGCGTATTATGACGCCTGCGAGCGTCAGAGTAATGAATATCGGAAGATATGCTCCGAACAGCTTTAATTTGTTCTTCATTATATGAGAAAATCCTTCATTTTAATCATAATAGAAACATGCATAATAATATTTTACTACATAATTGTTAACAAATTATATACAAATTAAAGATTAGAGAAATTTTTCGAAAATAGTGCAGAGAGAAAGTTTTTGTGCATTATTAACAAAAATGTGTCAAAAAATTCATCTAACTTTTTTTATGAAAATTTCCAAACCTATTGCAATTTTGAAAAAAATAGTATATAATTATAAGGCTTGATATGCGATGAAGCGGGAGGTGGCTGCCCTTTGAGGCAGGGAATTTCCGTGGAGTATGTCCGATATTTAACCGGGCGAACCAAGATTATAGCCTATTTTAGGCGTATTGCGTTCATTTTCGGTTCTCTTAGCCGCTGCGGATGGCTTGGCGAACTGATTTTGTTGGGGTGTGTTTGATACGCCCGGCGCAATGTGAAACTTCGCCCTTCTTAAACGGATCGAGCAATATCGTAAATTCGTAAAAGGAGGAAACCCAAATGGCACAGGGAAAAATCAGAGTGAGACTCAAGAGCTATGATTCCACGATTATCGACGCCGCAGCACAGAAGATCGTTGATGTAGCAAAGAGAAACGGAAGCAGAGTGAGCGGTCCTATTCCGCTTCCTACCGACAAAGAGATCGTAACGATTCTCAGAGCGGTTCACAAGTACAAGGACAGCCGTGAGCAGTTTGAAATGCGCACACACAAGAGACTGATCGACATCCTTGACCCCCAGCAGAAGACTGTAGAGGCTCTTATGAGCATCGAGCTTCCTGCAGGTGTTGAGATCGAGATCAAGGCTTAATTCAAGGTTAACCCACCTTGACGGGAGCTTCAAATCCCGAAAAACCACGACCTCGTGGTCAAGTTGGCGGGAGCACCGTACGGTGAAATTCAAAACCTGTCAACCAATAACCCAATGGAGGAAAAATGAAAAAAGGCATTATCGGTAAGAAGCTGGGTATGACCCAGATCTTCGACGAAAAAGGCAACGTGATACCCGTAACCCTGATTGAAGCAGGTCCTTGCGCGGTAGCACAGAAGAAGACCGTTGAAAACGACGGCTATGCAGCTATTCAGCTTGCATTCGAGGATGCTAAGGAAAAGCACCTCACCAAGGCAGAGCTTGGCCACTTCAAGAAGGCAGGCGTAAGCCCCAAGAAGCATCTCAAGGAATTCAGACTTGAGGACACGAGCGCGTATGAGGCAGGCTCCGTGGTAACAGTCGATACCTTCGCCCAGGGCGAGAAGGTCGACATTACAGGTATCACAAAGGGACGCGGCTACACCGGCGCTATTAAGAGATGGAACCTTCACAAGCTGAGAATGACTCACGGCGTAGGTCCCGTACATCGTCAGTCCGGTTCTATGGGTGTTATCGACCCCGCCAGAATCTTCAAGAATAAGAAGATGGCAGGTCAGTACGGTAACGAGCAGGTTACTGTACAGAATTTGTGTGTTGTTAAGATCGACGCAGAAAAGAACCTTATCGCAGTTAAGGGCGCCGTTCCCGGTGCTAAGGGCGGTATCGTGTTCATCCGCGACTCGGTTAAAGCATAACGGAAGGAGGAATACACAATGCCTAATATTAAAGTAGTAGATATGGCGGGCAAGGAAGTTGGCGAAATCGCTCTCTCAGAGAAGGTTTTCGGCAAGGTAGTTAATGAAGCACTCCTCCACACCGCAGTAAGAGCATATCTTATGAACCAGAGACAGGGCACTCAGTCCACGCTTACCCGCTCGGAAGTATCCGGCGGCGGCAAGAAGCCTTGGAAGCAGAAGGGTACCGGTCACGCAAGACAGGGAAGCACCCGTTCTCCTCAGTGGACACACGGCGGAATAGCGCTCGGTCCTAAGCCCCGCAGCTACCGCATCAACCTTAACAAGAGCATTAAGAGAAACGCACTCTTCGGTGCACTCTCCTCCAAGGTTGCAAACGGCGAGATGATCGTTGTTGACGCTATCACCGCATCCGAGTTCAAAACCAAGACTATGGTTGCTATGCTTGATGCGATCGGCGCAAAGAAGAAGTCTCTCATCGTTCTCCCCGGAGTTGATGAGCACGTTATTAAGAGCTGCGCAAACATTGAGGGCGTTAAGACCACTCAGTGGAACACTATCAACGTTTACGATATCCTTAACTGCGACAGCTTCGTAGTTGCGAAGGATGCAGTAGCGAAAATCGAGGAGGTATATGCAAGATGAAATCTTATGCAGATATCATTGTAAGACCTCTTATCACCGAAAAGAGCATGGACGGAACCGCTGACAAGCGTTACAGCTTTGAGGTTGCCAAGAGCGCAACTAAGGCTGAGATCGCAAAGGCTGTTGAGGCTATGTTCAAGAAGACCAAGGTCGTAAAGGTCAATACTATAATAATGAAGAAGAAGCCCAAGAGATACGGTGTTCACTTCGGTTACACCGGCGAATGGAAAAAGGCTGTCGTTACTCTTTCCGAGGACTCGGCTCCCATTGCTTTCTTCGATAGCATGAACTGAGGCAGGAGGTAAGAAATAATGGCAGTTAAGCAGTATAAGCCGACCACACCGTCGCGCAGAAATATGACGAGCCCTTCTTTCGCTGAGCTTACTAAGTTCACCCCCGAGAAGAGCCTCGTAGTTACCAAGAAGAAGAATGCCGGAAGAAACAGCTACGGCAAGATCACCGTTCGTCATCACGGCGGCGGAAACAAGCAGAAGTACAGACTTGTTGACTTCAAGAGAGTTGCTGATGAGAAGGCAAAGGTTATCGGCGTCGAGTACGACCCTAACAGAACCTCTTTCATCGCACTTATCGAGAATGAAGAGGGCAAGAAGAGCTACATCATCGCTCCCGTAGGTCTTACCGACGGTGACGTTGTAAGCGCGGGCGCAGATGCAGATATCAAGCCCGGTAACGTTCTTCCTATCGCTCAGATTCCCGTAGGTACTATCATTCACAACATCGAGCTTTACCCCGGCAAGGGCGCTCAGCTCGTTCGTTCTGCAGGTGCATTCGCTCAGCTTATGGCTAAGGAGAACGGCACCGCGCAGGTAAGACTTCCCTCCGGCGAAGTTCGTATCGTCCGCCTCGATTGCAAGGCTACTATCGGTCAGGTAGGTAACCTTGAGCACGAGACTATCAAGCTTGGTAAGGCTGGTA
>JAZRUS010000027.1:0-33588 GCA_045652665.1 Eubacteriales bacterium
ATAGGGAAGGTATATATCCTCAAGCTCAACGAGCGTGGTTGCGTTGTTAAGAGCGAAGGTGATCTCCGGCGTGAGCTTATCCTGCGCCTCTATAAGAGAGGATATCTCGGCACGACGCTCCTCCATTTTGCGAAGATACTGAAGTCTGTCGTTAAGGTCACGGAGCACAGAGTCGTCAAGGCTGCCGGTAACCTCCTTACGGTATCTTGAAATGAAGGGTATCGTGTTACCCTCGTCGATGAGCTCAATAGTCTTTTCTACCTGCTCCTCTTTGATGTTGAATTCTTTTGCCAGTGTCTTTACGATGTCCATTTTTATCTCCAGAAAATAAAATTAATTTGCATTTTCAAGCATTGCCGCCTCTGCCTCCGAAAGATAGCGCCACTCGCCTCTCTCAAGTGCAGAGTCAAGGGGTATTCCGGCAAAGCTTACGCGCTCAAGGTAAACCACGCGGCTTCCAAGCGAGGCGATCATACGCTTTATCTGATGGTATTTTCCCTCCGTGAGGACGATCTCTCCCCTTCTTCGCTCAGAATCAAGCGAAAGACGCGCGCTCTTGCACTCATATCCGTCCGCCAAAGTGACCCCCTCGGCGAACATACGCTCTGCATCGGGCGGAAGCGGATCGCTCGACTCAAAGCGATACACCTTCTCAACGTGATGGCGGGGCGAAAGAAGCGCGTGAGCAAGCTGACCGTTATTGGTCAGTATCATAAGTCCGACGGTATCGCGGTCCAGCCGCCCCACGGGAAACAGCTCGCGACGGCGAAGCTCGTCAGGCAGAAGCTCGGTAACGACGGGCAGTCGGGAATCCTCCGTCGCGCTGACGTAGCCCGAAGGCTTATTCAGCATAACGTAGGTAAAGCGCATATATGATATGTCTCTGCCCATAAAGTTCACGGTATTGCGCTCGGGATCTATATGCCGCGAAGCATCCCTCTCGGGCACTCCGTCAACAAGAAGCTGACCGCGCTTTGCCGCGGCCGCTGCCTCTCTGCGCGAGGCTATGCCGCTGTCAGAAATGAATTTATCTATCCTCATAACACGCCTCCGCACATATTGGTTCATTATATTGTACCACATTTTGCACCCGTTGTAAAGATAAATATATAAAATATTTATTTCTTTACAATTGAATCTCTTTTTGTTAATCAGCTATTGAATTTAAATTCATAATATGTTAGAATATAGCCGTAAAAATGATGTTTCGGAGGCAGAAATGGATATTCGCAAGGAATCTTTAAAAAAGCATTACGAGTGGGGCGGCAAGATAGAGGTCGTATCCCGCGCCAAGATAAACTCAAGACAGGATCTTTCACTTGCATATACGCCCGGAGTCGCAGAGGCGTGCCTCGTGATCCGCGATGACGTTACAAAGTCATACGAGCTTACGAGAAGAAACAACCTCGTTGCCGTTATTACAGACGGCACGGCGGTTCTCGGTCTCGGAGACATCGGCCCTGAGGCGGGAATGCCCGTTATGGAGGGAAAATGCGCGCTCTTTAAGGAGTTTGCGGACGTTGACGCCTTCCCGATCTGCATAAAATCGAAGGACGTGGACGAGATAGTCAGAACCATCTACCTTATCTCAGGCTCTTTCGGCGGAATAAACCTTGAGGACATTGCCGCCCCCAGATGCTTTGAGATAGAGAGAAAGCTCAAAGAGATGTGCGATATCCCCGTATTCCACGACGACCAGCACGGAACGGCAATAGTCGTAGCGGCGGCGCTCATTAACGCACTCAAGGTAGTTAAGAAGGATATAGGATCGGCACGCGTTGTTATAAACGGCGCGGGAAGTGCCGGCATAGCTATAGGAAAGCACCTTATGAACATCGGAGTTAAAAACCTCGTTATGGTGGACCGCTTCGGTATTCTCTGCCGCACGGACGAAAGCCTCAGTGATGCACACCGCGAGATGGCATACGTCACGAATGCGGAATGCCTGACCGGTACTCTTGCAGATGCTATGCGCGGTGCGGACGTGTTCATCGGCGTCAGCGCGCCCGGCGTTGTCAGCGAGGATATGGTAAGATCGATGGCGAAGGACGCGATAGTATTCCCTATGGCAAACCCAACACCCGAAATAATGCCCGATCTGGCAAAGGCGGCGGGCGCAAGGGTCGTGGGCACAGGTCGCTCGGATTTTGCAAACCAGATAAACAACGTGCTTGCCTTCCCCGGCATTTTCAAGGGAGCGCTTGCCTGCCGCGCAAGCGCGATCACTGAGGAAATGAAGGTCGCGACCTCGTATGCTCTCGCAGATCTGATCACAGACGGAGAGCTCTGCGAGGATAACATAATCCCACCTGCCCTTGACAAGCGTGTAGCAGAGGTTGTCGCAAGCGCGGTAATCAAGGCGGCAGGGGAATGCGGAGTCGCGAGAATAACAACGGATTAATACTAAGTGAGTTCCGGTCTTTGCCGGATATAAAAAAAGTGGACACTACAGTTGCGTCCACTTTTTCTTTATATTAAGATTATGTGTTGGTCTGCGCCCCGTTCAAGGGCTTAGCCATGATCTGCTCCTTGTTATACTGGAGCATATAGAGTCCGTAATACTTGCCCTTCTTTTCAAGAAGCTCGAAGTGATTTCCCTGCTCGACGATCTCCCCCTTTGAAAGCACGATTATATTATCAGCGTGCTGTATCGTAGAGAGTCGGTGAGCGACCATCAGCATTGTGCCGATGTTCTTCATTTTCTCGAGCGAATCCTGAATCAGAAGCTCGGTTTCCGTATCTATATTCGCAGTTGCCTCGTCAAGTATCATAACCGACGGCTTATGCACGAGCGTGCGCGCAAAGGAAAGAAGCTGACGCTGACCTGCGGAGAAGTTGTTTCCGCGCTCGCGCACCTCCTCATCAAGGCCTGCGGATAGCTTATTGATAAAGTGGCTTGCATTTACGTAATCGCAGGTACGCTTTACCTCCTCGTCTGTGATCGTATCGTCACGAAGGACTATATTCGAGCGTATCGTGCCCGCAAAGAGAAATACGTCCTGCAGCATCTGACCGAAGTGACGGCGAAGAGAGGATATCTTGATCTTCCTTATATTTATTCCGTCGATCAGTATCTCTCCCTTTTGTATATCATAGTTGCGGCAGATCAGTGACAGTATCGTCGTCTTTCCCGATCCGGTCGAGCCGACAAAGGCTACCGTCTGCTTTGCATCCACCTTAAAGGAAACGTCACGAAGCACCCATTCTCCCTCTACGTAGGAGAACCACACGTTCTTAAACTCAATATCTCCCCTGACCTCGTCAAGCTCGATAGCGCCGGGATCGTCTACCACCTCGGGCACCATATCCATAACGGTAAATATCTTCTCTGCCGAGGCGAACGCCGCCTGCATTCTGTTAAACTGCTCTGCAAGGTTCTGTATGGGATTGAAGAAGGTCTGGATATACATATAGAAGGCAACGAGCGTGCCGTCCGTGACCGTCTGGCCGAGGAAGGTAATATCGTTTATCGCGCCGGACGCGCCGAGGTAAAGAAGGCACATAACCGAGGTGATATAAAGCATATATACCGCGGGACGGAATATACTGTATACCATTATCTCGCGCATCTTTGAGTTGCCAAGAAATCTGTTTTTATCCGAGAACTCCTGCATCTTTCTATCTTCGCGGTTGAAGAGCTGAGTTATCTTCATTCCGGAGAGATTCTCCGAAAGATAGGTGTTTATATCGGTTGTAGCATTTTTTACCTTACGGTATGCGCGGCGAAGGAAGCTTCTGAATATTACCGTGAAGAATACTATGAACGGAACAAAGCACAGCACCATCAGAGTCAGCATATAGTTCAGCGCGAGCATTGCGCCGAGCACCGCGAAGACGAGGAACACGTTTTTCAAAAGATTGACGAGAACGCTCGTGAACATCATCGATATTGCGTTGGTATCGTTCGTTACTCTCGTTACGAGCTTACCGACGGGCTGATGATTCAGCTGATCGTGAGAGAGCGATTCTATGTGAGTAAATACATCCTCTCTGATGTTTGAAAGAAGCTTCTGACCTGTAGACTGAAGTATGACTGCCTGAATATAGGTGCAGACGAGAGATACCACAAGAATGCTGGCGTACACCGCTACCATAGAGTATAGGCGCGAGGTGTCAAAATCCTCAATACCTATAAGCTCCGTCACCCTCTTTACGATTATCGGGGACATTATATCGTATCCGACGGATACGAACATTACGAGGATAGCTATTATAAAGTTCGGAATATACGGCTTTACGTACTTCGCCATACGGCGAATGATCTCGCCGTCCTTCATATTCCTATCAAACTCATGCTCCTCTTTTTTCTTCCTTGCTACTGCGTATGCGATAATAAAGATAAGGGCAAACGTGCCGATTATCGCGCCTGCTATAAGAAACGGAAGGTAACTCATCACACGCCCTCCTTTTCTTCCTCGAGCCGCTGAAGCTCTACCATAGTCCTGTACTCCTCGCAGGAAGCGATAAGCTCGTCGTGAGAGCCGACCGCGATGACCCTGCCGTCGTCTATGAATATTATCTTATCCATCTTCTCTACAGTTGAGATACGGTGAGCGATCATAACGGTGGTCTTGCCGCGTCTGTTCTCGCGCAGGTTTTCTATTATCACGCGCTCGGTATTGGTATCGACCGCGGAAACCGAGTCGTCAAGAATAAGTATGGATGCGTTCTTCATAAGAGCGCGGGCGATGGATATCCTCTGCTTCTGTCCGCCGGATACCGTAACACCCCTCTCACCGAGGACGGTGGAATATCCCTCCTTGAACTCGGATATATTTCCGTGAACGTCGGAGAGAGTTGCCGCACGGACAACGTCACCGTGCGTACCGCCGTCGGTGGCAAAGGCAATATTGTTCTCTATAGTGTCCGAGAACAGGAAGTTATCCTGCGGAACGTACGCCGCAAATTCTCTTATACGTCTAATGGGAATTTTATTTACGTCGTGTCCGTCGATAAAGAGCGTGCCGTCGGGAACGTTATACGTACGGAGAATAAGGTCGACCACGGTTGTCTTTCCTGCGCCCGTCTTTCCTATAAGACCAACGTTCTCGCCGCGGGATATCTTAAACGACACGTCGGTGAGCGCGTTGTAATCCGCGCCGGGATAGCGGAAGGTGAGATTTCTGAATTCTATATCTCCGCCGATAAACTCAACGTCACAAACGTCGGGGGCATCCACAACGTCAGCCTTCGCTCCGAGAAGCTCGGATATACGCTTCATTGACGCCCTGCCGCGCGAGGTCATCTCGATCAGCTGCGAGATCGCGAGTACCGGCCACACTATCGTGGTGAAATAGCTCATAAACTCAATAAGCTCACCTGCGGTGAACACGTCCTCGTGAACGAGGTATCCGCCGTAGCCGAGGATAACGCATATGACCGACTCTACGAAGAAGATGACCGAGATATGTAAAATAGTTGATATTTTGGTGAAGTCGACGTTTGCCTTTTCGTTCTCGCGGCTGAGCTTCTTAAACGCCCAGAGCTCACGGGCTTCCTTAACAAACGCCTTGATAACGGCAATGCCCGAGAAGCTCTCCTGAGAGAAATCCGAAAGCTTCGAGAACGCCTCCTGTCTTGCCTCCCATTTTTTCATCATAAACGTGCCGACCACAGCAGAGATTACGAAAAGAAACGTCATGGGTATGAGAGTCAGGAGAGTGAGCGACCAATCCATACGGATCATTTTAATAAGCGCGAGCACTCCGAGAAGAAGCGCATCGAAGAACATCAGCGCGCCGTCGCCGAAGCACTCCTGAATAGTCTCGAGATCGTTTGTGAAAAGCGACATGAGATTACCGACCTTATTGGTCTGGTAATACTGCTGAGAAAGTCCCTTGCAATGATCAAACATCTCGCCGCGCAGACCCGTTTCGGTCTTGATTGCCGCGCCGAAAAATCCGATGCGCCACAGGCATCTGCCGATGACCATAGAGATAATGATCACTACAAACGGCTTACATATCCGATCAAAGAGTATATCCGACGTAAACTCAGTCTTAACGCCGTCTATCTCCACGTACCCCGTGCTGACACCGTCTATGACCATCTTATAAATTTCCGGGATCTCCAGCTGGAAAAAGTCTACAAGCACGAGGGCAAGCACACCGATGAGGAGAAGATACCCGTATTTCAAATAGTAGCGGTTAATATACTTTCCGAATATCAAAAACCCGCCTCCTTTTTTTCTTGCTATTCCAAAAATAGAGGCTGTCGCCAATCTGACAGCCCCGATTTTCAGTTTTTGATTATTACTTCTGAAGAAGATGGATAGCAAATCCGCATACCTCGTCCTTGAAGTATACGAACTTGGGCTTTCCTGTCTTATCGTCATAGGTTATGCTGGACTCATCAAACTCAAATTCGAGTCTCTTGAAATATGCCATAGCACGGTCTACGAAGTTAGTTCTGATTCCAATGTGGCCGCATTTGCCGGGGCCCTTACCGCACATAAACTCGAATGCGTCGCCTGCGAAGATGGACTTAGAGGTCTGACGGAGAGCTCCGCCGAACATCGTAGCAAAGAGCTTCGCGCTCTTTTCAGCCTCTTCGGCATTCTCTGCGTTGATTCCCATATGAATAAACTCAAGACCAAGCATAGTCTTCACAGCGTTTCTCGTAAGAGCGGTGATCTCGTCCCACTTCTTCTCCTTAACGAGCTCATCCTTAACCATGAAGGATCCGCCGCACGCGATGATCTTGTTAAACTTGAGATAGTCAAGAAGGTTATCTGCGCTGATACCGCCGGTAGGCATGAAGGTGAGCTGACCGTAGGGGGCCGCCATAGCCTTCAGCATCTTAAGACCGCCTGCCGCCTCTGCGGGGAAGAACTTAACGGTAGAGAGACCGAGCTCAAGTGCCGCCTCGATATCAGAGGGATTCGAGCAGCCGGGGAGCATGGGAATCCCCTTAGAAAGCGCGTAAGCGGTTACCTTAGGATTAAGGCCGGGGGACACGAGGAACTTAGAGCCTGCAGCGATTGCGGCGTCTACCTGCTCGGTGGTAAGGACGGTGCCCGCACCGACAAGCATCTCGGGATAGGTTTCGGTAATATTCTTGATTGCCTCTGCCGCGCAGGAGGTTCTGAAGGTTATCTCGGCTGCGGGAAGTCCGCCGTCGATAAGAGCCTTTGCAAGAGGAACGGCATCATCGGGATTTTCGATCTTAATTACCGGAATAAGACCGATAAGAGAGAGTTCTTTAAGCATTTCGTTGTTCATTTGAGTACAACTCCTTTTCTGTAATCGTCTAAACTAATTATACTATATATAAGCCGACGCAGGAATTGCAAAAATTGCCCAAGCAATTGTAAAAATTGACATAGAATCACGCATTTCCCTCCTTACTATTGACAAGGATGGCATTATAGTTTATAATATCTCTAATAAATTAGAAAACATGGTGGCACAAATGAAGCGAATTGCGGTTATAACCAATGACGTATACCTGTTTCAAAAAATAAAATTAGATGCGCCTGCGGACACCGAGGTACTGCACGGTAAGTTAAGCGGCGCGGACATAATACTTGTCGATACCGACAGCGGCATAGCGGCACCTGACGGAGCCGTAACAATGAGCAGGCGCGGCGGCGCAGATATAAAAATCCCCTTTGCCTTAGGTACTGTCGCTGCTCTTACGGAAAAGGAAACATTCCCGCTCCTGACGCTCAATAAAGGAGAGCGATGTGCCTATCTCAGAGGTGAGCGCATACGGCTGACGGAGGTTGAATTCTCGCTGCTTTCAGCACTGACAAGGCGAGGCGGTGAGTATGCGGAGCGCACAGATATACTGCGCGAGGTGTGGGGCGACGGAACGGATGCGGGAATCATTAACGTTTACGTCCACTATCTGCGAGAAAAGCTGGAGTCACACGGTGAGAAAATAATAATCTCATCACGAAAGTGTGGATACAAGATAGACAAAAAATACGTAGGAGACAGTGTATGCTCAGAATAGTTGAGGGCGGATTTGCTTCCATAGCCTACAGTGAAATAAAAGAAGATATACGAAAAGCCGCAGAAGCGAACAAGAGAGTGTATCTTATCGTTCCCGAGCAGCAATCGGTAATGGCGGAAAAGGAGATTATGGCAGAGCTGGATCCATCCTCTGCGCTCTACTTTGAGGTCACGAATTTCACAAGACTTGCAAACACGGTCTACAGAAGCCTAGGTGGAATTGCCGCAGAATACAGCGACAAAGGAAAGGAAGCTCTGATCATGTGGAGAACGCTGACCGAGCTTTCCCCCTTCATCTCCCTCACGGGCGGTGCAGAGGTAAACACAGGCATGGTGGAAAAGGCTCTCGCAGCAGTCGGAGAAATGAAAAGCATTGGGGCGGTACCGGACGAGCTTATGGCACTCTCGGAGAGGCGAGTCCTTGATTCAAATCTAAGACTCCGTACAAAGCTTACCGATATTTCCCGGATAATGGCGCTTTATAAAAAACTGCTTAACGAAAAATATACGAGCGCGGGAGACGAATGCGAGAGGCTCTCTGCAAAGCTTGCGGAAAATCCCGACTTCTTCGCAGGTGCCTGCTTCTACCTTTCGGGTTTTACCTCGTTTACCGAGCCGCAGTACCGTGTTCTCAGCGAGCTGATGCGTACGGCAGAGGTGACTGTGCATCTGACCGTATCAAGGGTTGATTACGAAAGCTTTGAATATACGGAATTAGTCAGAACTAAGGAACGTCTTTTGCGCGCGGCGGATAAGGTCGGGTGCGAAAAATACATTCTGCGCCGCGAGGCAATCTCCGGAGCAAGAGATCCGCTGCTCATCGAGGCAGGCTCGCTTTTGTGGCGAAGTTTTGGCGAAATCGACAATAATAGTTTACAAAATACTGCATCACTCAGAATTTTCGAGGCTCGCGATCCATACGAGGAATGCGACTTTGTTGCCTCGGATATAAAGAGAAAGATAATGGCGGGAGCGGCGTACCGCGATATAGCGATAGTTGCGCGGGACGTAAAGAAGTATCTCGGAATACTCGACACATCTCTCACAAACGCCGATATCCCACATTTCATATCGCAAAAGAAGGATATTGCATCCTTTGAGGCTGTAAAGCTCATCTATACCGCCTTTTCAGCGGTGGAATCGGGATTTGCGCGTGAGGATGTCGTGTCTTATGCAAAATGCAAGCTTTCGGGTATAGATGCCGAGGCGTGTGACGATTTTGAGCTTTATACCGAGACATGGGGCATCACGAAGGAGCGCTTAACGGACGGTATTGCATGGAATATGAATCCGAACGGCTACGGTAAGGCACCTAAAAATTCGGGCAAGATCCTATTGGGGCTTGCCGATACCCGCGAGAGGCTTATAGATCCGCTCAAAAAATTCAGCGAAAACCTTGCCGAAGCAAAAACGGTAAAGGAGCATGCAACCGCTCTTGTCTTATTTCTCACCGACATCTCTCTTGAAGATCGAATATGCGATCAAGTTGCATTGCTCAGAGAGCTTGGAGAGTCAGATGCCGCAGATGAAAACGGCCGCCTGTGGCAGATCGTATGCGACGCGCTCGATTCTCTGGTCGAGGTGCTTGGAGATACCGAAATAAACACGACAGGCTTCCTCTCTCAGCTTAAGGTAGTCCTTTCCGAAGCGGATATCGGCAGGATCCCCGCATTCTACGATGAGGTGACTGTGGGCTCTGCTGACATGATAAGGCTGTCGGAGAAGAAGGAGGTATACCTTATAGGAGTCAATGCGGGAGAATTTCCGCGCTCCGCCGCGGGAAGCGCGTACTTCACCGAAAGAGACCGCGAAATGCTGGCTGCACTGGGACTCGCAACCGATGAGGACGGAGATATTCCCTACGCAAGGGAGCTGTTCTTCTTTTCGCGCGCATTCAGTGCGGCAACCGACGGTGTCACACTCAGCTACTCAACCAGAAACGAAGCACTGACAGCTGTTCACCGCGCCGATGTAATCGACAGAATTATGAAAATTACGGGAGAGAAGGTACGTCCAATTGCCATTTCCGAGATGTCCGAGGCAGAGCGGATATACTTCCCCGCCGTTGCCATGGAATTTGTCGGCAAGGAGGACGTGCGGCGCGCGCTATGCGACTCGGGGTACGTACGTGAGATCGAGATAGCCGAAAAGAAAATAGAAAACGCCGACAAGTCGCTTACCCATGTAGCGGCAGACGAAATATATCCCGGAGACATTGCACTGACACAGACGAGAATAGAGGCATATATAGACTGTCCGTTTGCCTACTATCTCAAATACAACTTAAGAATATCGGAAAACGAGCGCGCTGAATTTGATGCGAGAAACATCGGTACGTTTATGCATGCGATACTCGAAAACTTCTTCTCTGATCTGCGCGGTCGCGGTATCAGCGCAGGCGATACAGACGAGGACACAAGACGTGAATTGGTTATGGCAGCGGCAAAGGAATACCTTGACGGTGTCATAGATGAAAAGAGCTCATCAAAGAGGACGAGCCTATTGCTTGACAGACTCTGCCGTGCGGCACTGCCCGTCGTCGACGGACTGTGCGACGAGCTTCGCGGGTGCGATTTTTCGCCCGAATTCTTTGAACTCAAAATAGACCGCGACGATCCCGCGCTTCCCGACCCTGCCGAGTTTACGGATAAGGACGGCAAGAGGGCGTATATATACGGAAGCATCGACCGCGTCGATACGTATAGCTCCGAAGGGGACGTTTACGTCAGGGTAATTGATTACAAGACCGGCGCAAAAAGCTTCTCCCCGACCGACCTTGACGAGGGAAGAAATTTGCAGATGTTCCTATATCTTAAGGCTATAGTGGATACCGACAACGAGAGCTTCAAAAACAAGCTCGGTGTAAAGGACGGCGGCAGAATAATTCCCGCCGGAGTTATATACGTCAAGACGGATATGAGCGACGTAACCGTATCCTCGGATGATCCCGATGCGGAGCGCAGCGCTATCGCTAAAAACCAGGCAAGGCGCGGAATGATACTTAACGAACCGGAGAGTATCGAGGCTATGAATAAGGCGTACCTTCCCGTCAAATTCACCAAAAACGGAGCTCCCGACGCCAGATACGAAAAATATCTTTACACCCGAGAGGGATGGAATGAGCTGGGAGAGAAGATCTCAGCAAAGATCGGTGAAATTCAGGATAGGATGAGAAGCGGAGATATAACTCTGGCAAAAAAGAAGGATTCACACTGCGAAAGTTGCAAATTCAAGCCGATATGCAGAAGACCGGATTAGCGTAATAATCTTAACGGAGAAAAACAAGAGCAAGAACGAAGGAATAATGTGCCCCCTGTCAAGTAGACAGGGGGCACATTAAGTGATAAAATCCTTCTTTTCTTGCTCAGTTCATTTTAGTTGATGAATTGATAATCTATTAATACATTCCGCCCATATCGGGAGCCGCGGGAGCTGCGGGCTTATCTTCCTTCTTATCGAATACTACCGACTCGGTGGTGAGAACGGTGGATGCGATGGATGCCGCGTTCTGAAGTGCGGAGCGAGTTACCTTAGCAGGGTCTACGATTCCGCGCTCAAGCATATCGCAGTACTCCTCGTTATAAGCATCAAAGCCGTAGCCGACCTTACCCGACTCGCGAATCTTGGAGATAATAACCGATCCGTCAAGACCTGCGTTATCTGCGATCTGCTTCATAGGAGCGGAAAGCGACTTAAGAACGATCGTAGCACCGGTCTTCTCGTCTCCCTCAAGGGAAGCTGCGACTGCGTCAACAGCGCCCATTACGTTGATAAGAGCAACGCCGCCGCCCGCAACGATTCCCTCCTCAACAGCAGCCTTGGTTGCGTTGAGAGCATCCTCTATGCGAAGCTTCTTTTCCTTCATCTCTACCTCGGTAGCCGCGCCGACCTTGATAACGGCAACGCCGCCCGCAAGCTTAGCAAGACGCTCAAGGAGCTTTTCCTTATCGAATTCGGAGGTGGTCGTCTCGATAGCCGAGCGGATCTGAGCTACTCTGTCCGCGATAGCGCCCTTATCGCCTGCGCCGTCAACGATTATTGTATTTTCCTTAGTTACCTTAACCTGTCTTGCACGGCCGAGCTGTGCAATGCCGGCATCCTTAAGCTCAAGTCCGAGCTCGCTTGTGATAACCTCGCCGCCGGTAAGAACAGCGATGTCACGAAGCATCTCCTTACGTCTGTCACCGAATCCGGGTGCCTTAACTGCAACTACGGTAAAGGTTCCGCGAAGCTTGTTGAGAACAAGAGTGGTAAGAGCCTCGCCCTCTACGTCCTCAGCAACAACGAGAAGCTTCTTTCCCGACTGAACGATCTGCTCAAGGAGAGGAAGTATCTCCTGAATGTTTGAAATCTTCTTATCGGTGATAAGAATAAGGCAATCGTCAAGAACAGCCTCCATCTTATCGGGATCGGTTACCATATAGGGAGAGAGGTATCCGCGGTCAAACTGCATTCCCTCAACTACCTCACTGTAGGTCTCTGCGCTCTTAGACTCCTCAACGGTGATAACGCCGTCGCTGGTTACCTTATCCATTGCATCGGCAATAAGGTTTCCGATCGATTCGTCGCTGGCAGATACTGCGCCGACCCTTGCGATATCATCCCTGCCGTTTACGGTCTTGGACTGCTTCTTAAGCTCCTCGATAGCCGCGTCAACAGCCTTGAAGATACCCTTACGAAGAACCATGGGGTTTGCACCTGCGGCAACGTTCTTCATTCCCTCGTGAATGAGAGACTGCGCGAGAAGGGTCGCGGTGGTAGTACCGTCGCCCGCTGCATCGTTAGTCTTGGTTGCTACCTCGCGAACAAGCTGTGCGCCCATATTCTCTGCCGCGCATTCAAGCTCGATCTCCTTTGCTATAGTTACGCCGTCGTTAGTAATGAGCGGCGCGCCGAATTTCTTATCAAGAACTACGTTTCTGCCCTTGGGGCCAAGCGTGATTTTAACAGTATCCGCAAGCTTATCAACACCGCGAAGCAAAGCGGCTCTCGCCTCGGTACCGTAAAGAATTTCCTTTGCCATTGTATAATCTCCTTATAACTCCTTATAAATATTCTGAATAAATCAGTCCTCAACGACTGCAAGAATGTCGGATTGGCTTACAACGGTATATTCAACTCCGTCAAGCTTTACCTGCGTTCCGGTATACTTACCGGTTATAACCTTTTCACCCTCTTTAAGAGTCATAACGACCTCCTTGCCGTCAACAACACCGCCGGGTCCGACTGCTACGATCACGGAAACCTCAGGCTTTTCCTTTGCGGAATCGGGAAGTATTATACCCGCCTTGGTCGTTTCGATCGCTTCAACTCTTTTAAGAACTACCTTATCAAGAAGGGGTCTGAGTTTCATTAGAAATTCCTCCATATTTACGAATTTTTAGCACTCGCGCTTTTTGAGTGCTAATTCACACGGTTATATTCTATACTATACAAAAATAAAAATCAATAGTTTTCCTGATATTTCACAATTTGTTAACATTTAGGCCTTTTAATTGAGCTCCGCCCTCAGAATAGCAAGAATTTTCTTTTCCTCCCTTGATATTTTCACCTGCGTAAGTCCCAGAGTCTCTGCGGTCTGCGCCTGAGAATAATCGCGGAAATATCTCAGAATTATAATGCGCCGTGCAAGCAGATCCAGCTTATCGATTGCAAAGCGCAGAGCAAGCCTATCAAACTCTCGTGCCGACTCATCCTCGTCATAGACGGTAGAGGCAAGAGTCGCGCCGTCATCCTCATCATAGACCGCCTCATCAAGCGAACGAAGAGGGGTGGTTGAATAAAGAGCCGCCGCCGCGTCCTGAGCTGATACTCCAACCGCCGCGGCAAGCGACGCAATGCCGACGTCCTCTCCGCTATTGAGCCGCCGCTCGCGCTCCGCGCCGAGCCTTGCAGACAGTCGCTTATTTTCACGCGATACCTTTATCATCCCGTCGTCACGCAGAAATCTGCGTATTTCTCCAAATATCAAAGGAACGGCGTAGGTCGAGAAGGCGCACTCTCGCCCGGGATCAAAGGTGTTTATCGCCTTGACAAGTCCGATCGTTCCGATCTCAACAAGCTCGTCGCCGTCCTGATGGCGGGAAAGAAATCTTGAGGCGATATTATAAACTAGGGGACGGTTGAGAGACACCAGCTCCTCCCCTGCCTCGCGGTCACCCGATCTGTACTGCTCGATAAGTCGGACGTTTTTATCATAAACGCTCTTTTCTTCGGTTTTCACTTTTTCTACCATCGGTCAGGGCTTCAGTATTTTCCTCATCAGAACAGTAGTTCCTTTCCCTACCTTGCTTTTTACCGACAGGAAGTCGGTAAAGCTCTCCATAACGAGGAATCCCATGCCGCACCGCTCGCCGACCTCTCCCGTCGTGAACATCGGGCGCATCGCCTCTTCAATGTTTTCGATGCCGCATCCATTATCCGATATTTCAACGGTAATTTCCCTTGTGTCATAAAGACGGGCGGATATGTATACGTAGGCTTTGTCAGTATCCCTGACACCTCGATAGCCGTGCACTATGGAATTGGTTACTGCCTCGCTGACCGCACATCTAAGGTCTCCAAGCTCCTCTACGGTCGGGTCAAGCTCTGCCGCAAAGGCGGATATTACCGCTCGGCAGACCCCTTCGTTCACACTCTTTGCCGGCAGGCGAAGCTTCATTTCATTTATTACTCTTTTCATTTCCGACACCTTTCAAGTTTTATGTTTTCAAGCTTTGATATCCCCGATAGAGCCACGAGCTTGCGCTGTGCGTCCGACATACCGCCGATAATAACGGTGCATCCGATCGATCGGGCAAGCTCTGCCCTGCCGATTATGAGGGCTATGCCGGATGAATCCATAAACTTAACGGCTGAAAAATCAAGAAGAAGGCGCTGCGGCTTATGACGGAATAACGCACCGTCGATCTCCTCCCTGCTCTCGGCGGCGTGATGGTGATCGATCTCACCCGACAGGGCAGCGATAAGCATGTCACCGCTTAATGTTATCCTTACTCCCTTTTCCATTTTAACGTCCTCCATTTTTTCCTTCACGCCTATTATATCACTGCCGATCGGTAAAATATTGTCGCCTTTTGGGCGGAAGAAAAATTTTATTATTTTTTTACAAGATAGAGAGCCGCAGCGATAGTGTCCTTTATTCTTCGCTTGACCTCCTTATAAGTACACTCGCTCATCTCATCCATAAATTCGCTCTTGGCATATCCGATCCTGTCACCTATCTCACGGATAAATGCCTCGGCACGCCCCTCTCCTACCACGGACGCCACGGCGTCGTATATCTTGAAATTGTAGTATCTCAGCTCGTTATCCACACGGCGCGGCATGCTCCGCTCCTCTATAGCCGCGGCTCTGCGGCGGTAGTCGCGGCAGTGCGCTATCACAAGAGAATCAACGCTGTTTTCTAAACACCACGAAGCCATTTTACCTCCCGAAGCTCCTCTCTGAGCGCACCGATCTCCTCCTCAAGCTCCCTGAGAGTTACAAGCGCCTCCTCCGCTTCGGCGACCGCCGCTGAAAGCTCGGATATAAGCCGTTCCGGTGAGCCGAAGTCTCCGCCGGTGAGAATATTCATCATAAGCTCCCTAACGTTCAGCATAGAGTTTGTTTCTTCTATCCTTATGCTTATATCGCGTATGTCGCGGCGTATCTCTGACGGTTCCCTGTATATCCGCGCTCCTATTCCGCTGTCAATGTCAATTCCTCTGTACATTTTTCTCCTTTCGTCACTTTTTGAGTTATTTATTGTGACCATAAGTAACCTATTACGTGACTATTCTAGCACAAGAAAAGTCACTTGTCAAGTGATTTTTTCGCTTTTTTCAAAAAACTATTGCATTTCAAGTGACTTTATGTTAGAATGGAGTAGCGGCAAAACAAATAAATACCCGAACTCTGCGACGGCGAATTTATATTTTGGAAGTCCACTGCAAAGACCGTTCGTTACGGGTAACCGAAAATAAACGTTATAGGTGAAATTAGGAGGTATTATGACAAATAACAGATTAAAAGAGCTTCGTAAGGCGAGAGGAATAACCTTGGAGCAGCTTGCCGAAAGGCTTGGAACAAGCAAGCAGACTATACACAGATACGAAAACGGAGTTATCGCGAACATCCCGAATGACAAAATACGCATGCTGGCTGAGGCGCTTTGTGTTACTCCCTCCGAGCTTATGGGATGGGAGGAGGGCCTTTACGCCTACGATAACATCCTGCCTATCAAAAAAAAGCATCTGCCGGTGATCGGAACTATCGCCTGTGGCGAGCCGATATACGCAGAGGAGGAATACGGCGGCTTCATCTCCATAAACGGCGATATCGACGCAAGCTTCTGTCTGAGAGCGAAGGGAGACTCTATGATAGGGGCAAGGATATTCGACGGCGATATGGTATTTATCCGCAAACAAGACTCGGTGGATAACGGAGAAATTGCGGCTGTCATAATTAACGACGAAGCTACTCTCAAGAGAGTGTATTACTATCCAGATGAGGGAAAGATCGTGCTTTCACCGGAAAATCCGAGATATGCTCCGCTCGTATATATCAAGGAGGAGTTGAACTCCATAAAGATACTCGGCAAGGCGGTGGCATTCCAGAGCGTTATACACTAATACGCTTATAAATAAAGAAGAAAACCGCAAGTTTCCTGCATTGGTTTTCTTCCGAAAAAAGTTTAGAGCAGAAACGCGAATTTGCGCTTCTGCCCTTTTGGTTTTATATTGTTTTTTCTTTACCACATAAAGAATTCCGAACCGAGAATCTTAAGGAGTGCCTCTACGTAGTAGAAGTCACCGTATATAACGGACAGATGGATAAGGCGCGGAATAGACTCCTCGGTCTTCGGGTAAAGGAGGCTACCGTAGTTTATCATATCGTCGGTCTCGGGATTGAAGTTAGCAAACTTCTCGGTCATTGCGCGAAGGAAATTGATTGCGGCGTTAGTATACATACCGCCCTCGTTCTCGGGAAGGAGACGGCCAAGCTCAAGAAGTCCGCAAGAAGCAATCGCGCAAGCGGTGGCATCGTAATATACGGGCTCTGCGGGAGAACGGAAATCGAGTCTCGGAAGCCAATCGTCACAGCAAGCGGCAATGAAGTAGTTTGCAACCCGCTTTGCAGCATCGAGATATCTCTCCTCCCCGGTGTGTATATAGGCGATAGCGAAGCCGTAAAGTGCCCAAGACTGTCCGCGGGACCAAGAGGTTCCGACGTCGTATCCCTGACCGCCGTGAGTTACTACGGTGTCGCCCGTCTCTCTGTCGTGCTCCACTATGTGAGCGACCGAGCCGTCGGGACGAAGGTGGCAGCGAATAGCGTTGTCAAGGTGCGCCATAGCGACCTTCTTATATCTGTCATCACCGATCTCCTCGGACATAAAGTAGAGGAGAGGAAGGTTCATAAGAGTATCGATTATCGTCCAATCGCGCGCGGATTCTTGGTTCCAAGCGCGGATGAAGTTTCCTCCAAGGACAAATCTGCTCATCAGAGTAGCACCCGCATAGAACACACGCTCACGGGATTTGAGATCTCCGGTAATGCGGTACTTCGCTCCGCTGACAGGATACCACATAAATCCAACGTCGTGATGAAGCCTTAAAAAGTTGTCGTAAAGTGCGGCATCAAGCATATTCTCACTTGCCTCAAGCGTCTTGAGATAGTCCTCGTTTCCGGTCTGCTTATACATCATTGCGTTGATTCCGCCCCAGAAGCCGTTTACCCACGAAGCGACACGGCGGCCGTCGTTATTATTCTTATGAATACCGTTTTCATCAACGCCGTCTGCGAGTTTATCACGTGAACGAACGGTAACGCGCGACATTTTCGCGTCTACCTTTGCGAACACTTCTTCTGCCCAGGCTCTGTTTTCTTCTATAATTTGACTATGTGTTTTCATTTTCATGTTTCCTTTCATTGAGTTCATTGCGTAAAGCTGAATGGGTCGCAGCTTTAACGCAGAGATTCGCAAGATCGTCCGATGTGATCATCGAGAGAATTTTGCGAAGGTCAAGGAAAAGCAAGCGAGGGCGGTGAAGGCGTAGTTACCTACGTCGAGCCAACCGAGTCGCAGCTTTAACGCAGAGATTCACAAAATTATCCGATGATCAGGGCTGCTTACCAAAGTAAGCCTGTATTCCACCGTCAACGTAGAGTATCTGACCGTTTACAAAATCGGATGCCTCGGATGCGAGGAACACGGCGGGACCTTCAAGATCCTCGGGGTTACCCCATCTGCCGGCGGGAGTCTTGGAATCGGTTATGAAGCTGTCGAAGGGGTGCTTCGATCCATCGGGCTGCTTCTCACGAAGGGGGGCGGTCTGAGGGGTTGCGATATAACCGGGGCCGATACCGTTACACTGAATATTGTACTGACCGTACTCAGACGCGATATTTCTGGTGAGCATCTTAAGTCCGCCCTTTGCAGAAGCGTATGCGGAAACGGTCTCGCGGCCGAACTCACTCATCATAGAGCAGATGTTGATGATCTTTCCGTGACCCATCTTAATCATAGTGGGGATAACCGCCTTAGACACGATGAAGGGCGCGTTAAGGTCAACGTCGATAACCTGACGGAATTCCTCTGCCTTCATTTCGATCATGGGGATTCTCTTTATAATTCCCGCATTGTTTACGAGAATGTCGATATTGCCGACCTCTCTCTCGATCGTTTTAACGAGGGCGTTTACAGCCGCCTCATCGGTAACGTCGCACACGTAGCCCTTTGCGTCGATGCCTGCCTCCTTATAGTTTGCAAGACCTCTGTCTACGAACTCCTGCTTAATATCGTTGAAAACGATTTTAGCACCTGCCTTTGCCATGCCTTTAGCAATAGCAAATCCGATGCCGTAGGATGCGCCGGTGATAAGCGCAACCTTTCCTTCAAGGCTGAAAGCCTGTGTGTTAGCCATTTTATATCTCCTTTATTAAAAATTATTTAATTACCTGAGTTCTTTAGTTTGGATATGGTCCATATCGGTAAATTCCTGGTTTTCACCGCACATTGCCCAGATGAAGGAATAGTTCTTCGTTCCTACGCCGGAGTGGATAGACCAAGAGGGAGAGATAACGGCCTCCTCGTTATGCATAACGATGTGCCTCGTCTCCTTTGGCTCGCCCATCATATGGAATACGGCATCGTCCGGACCCATATCAAGATAGAGATAAACCTCCATTCTTCTGTCGTGGGTGTGGCTGGGCATGGTGTTCCAGTTCGAGCCAACCTCGAGCTCGGTAAGTCCCATCGCAAGCTGGCAGGACTTCATTACCTCGGGGTGTATGTACTGATTGATAACTCTCTTGTTACAATCCTCAACGGATCCGCAGGGAACCTTACGCGCCTTGGTAATATCTATCTTTGCGATAGGATATTCAGCGTGCGCGGGGCAGGAGGTCATATAGAACTTCGCGGGGTTCTTGGGGTCGTCGCTCTTAAAGGTGAGATCCTTATGTCCGCGGCCGACGTAGATACCGTCTCTCGGATTCATCTCGTAGGTTTCCCCGTCTATTACGATACTGCCCTTACCGCCGATATTGATACAACCGAGCTCGCGGCGCTCAAGGAAGTACTCAGCGGCAAGCTCCTTACCTGCCTGAAGCTTAAGGTTTGTCATAACCGGCATCATACCTATAACTATGATTCGGTCGGTGTGGCTGTATACCATTCTTATGTTGTCCTTGGTAAAGAGGTTCGCGATGTGGAACTCCTCTCTGAGTCTGTCTGTAGTGTAGTACTTTACGTCTTTTGCATTAGAAGCGTCTCTTACTTCCATTCCTTCTATCTCCTTTTTAATGTATTTTCCGTAAACTTGGATCTGCGATAATGCCGCAAACGAAAGCGAGCCGTCCTCAAGGCGCTGCTGCTTGAAGCCGCAGAGCTTAACAAAATCGGTCTTCCTCGGCTCAAACTCAAAGGTCTGCCCCTCTTTAGTTCCTATCATACCAATATGAACGGACGTTCCGTCCGAGAACTCAAGATCGGCCTCCTTCCAATAGGTATCGTGCGGAAAATCGGCACGAAGAAAGATCGTAACACGGCTGACCTCGACCTCCGTTCCGAAGCGAACCTCAAACTCAAGATCCTCTCTGAGACCGCCGCCCCACGAATGGAAGGGATAGTTTCCGTGACCCTCGTTATCGGTAACGCCATCTATAGCGTTACGCTCGAAGAAGCACGGATTCTCGCGCGTTACAAAATTCGCAACCGCGTGTGGGAAATACTTATGTACGTTGTGCCTGTCGTGAGGGTTAAAGGATATCTCCCTCTCACAATAGATCTCTGCCTCGGTTGGCTCGGAGCAAACTATTCTATGGCTGTCTCCGCCGAAGGCATCGGGAGCGTAGCAGGATTTGCGCTCACCGCCAAACGGAATGCTGAACTCGAAGGTCTTATCCGGAAGGTAAACTATAGAGTCACCAAGCGTTTCATCAAGCCTGATGCGTACGTACTCGGTGTAATCGGTATCGAGGCGCCATTTATCACCGGGCTCGTACTCACCGGAATAACGAACGTCGATCTCCTCACCGTATGCCTTAAACTTACATTCTCCTTTTTCGCTAAGAAGCTTTAAGCTTATTATTTTTATCACCTCTCTCGCCGAACGGTGTCCGGTCATATTGTAATGATTTTACCATACTTTGGGCGCGCGTGTCAAGAGAAATATCGAGAATACTTAATAAAATAATCATAACGCGCAATATATGTATCCCTCTTGCAGAAAAAGAAAAGTTTTTTCTGCTTACTTATTGCCTTTTTCCCCGCTTTATGATAAAATGTCTATGTTTAATAATCGAATGCCGCCGAGTTGGAGGGTGTGAAATGGGATCTAAGAAAAAGAAAAACTCAAACTATGTGACCGAGAAGACCATCAAGGCAAAGCTTGAGGCAGATCGGGCAGAAAAAAAGAAAAAAAGCACGCGGCTTGCGCTGATCATAACGGCAATCACGCTATGTGTCGCAGGTCTTGCCGCAATGATCGTCGGAATCGTTATAGCCGTCGGCAACAGTAATTCACAGAAATTCACCGCAACGCATCACGCGTCCATAACGGTGAAGGATTACGGAACCATCCACGTTGAGCTGTACGGTGAGGAGGCACCGATCACTGTCGCGAACTTCGTAGAGCTTGCAGGCTCAGGCTTCTACGACGGACTCAAGTTCCATAGGATCATTGATGGCTTTATGGCTCAGGGCGGCAAGTCGGCGGTAAGCCGCGATACCATCGTAGGCGAATTCGAAGCGAACGGCTACGAGAATAACATACTCCACCAGCGCGGTGTCATATCAATGGCGCGCGCAAACGACTACGACAGCGCGTCGACCGAGTTCTTCATCGTTCAGGACACAGAGGGCGCGGAGCATCTCGACGGCGATTACGCCGCATTCGGCAAGGTTACCGACGGAATGGATATAATCGATAAGATATGCGAGAACGCAAAGCCGTATGACAATAACGGATCCATCCTGCCGGCTGACCAGCCCGTGATCACCAGCATTACCATACACGCGGCACACAGTCATTAAGAACAAACCGAATTTACAACGAAAATACGGTAGGGACACCTTTTATCGTCTCTACCGTATTTCTATTCATTCTATTCAAAAAGAATCTTCCAGAGATCATTAACTCCTTTGAGATAGTAGTCGCAGTTTTTCATCATAAAATCCCGTATGCTCTTTACGTCGTACGCCCAGCCTGCGGCGGCAAAATCCACGCCTGCGCCGCGAGCCATGTTATATCCCGGCTTAAGATCGTCCACAACGAGGATTTCCTTCGGCGAAAGATTATACCGCTTCATAAGATCGAAAAGGGTGTAGGGACTCGGCTTTCGCTGCTCCTCCGGAAGATCCCATGAGTAGATAACGTCGGGCATAGGCAGGCCGTTCGATGTGAAATCCCGCTCTATATACCTCTCAAGCGAGTGGGAATCGATAGCAATGATCCCTCCCCGTGCGCGAAATTCGGATATTATTTCTGAAATTCCCGCATACGCCGTAGGAGTATGCTCCTCCACGTACTTTGCCCAGAAATCGATCTCCTCACGCATCTCTGCTTCATCCATACCAAGCTCATCGCGAAGAATAGACGTGATGCCTGGATGAAAATTTTTCTCAAGATATATCTCAAGATTCCACTCGGAGACGAGGTGGGGTCTCGTTTTTTTCAGATACTCAACGAAGCACGGAAAATGTATTTCGGCGGTGCTTGCGACTACCGTATCATCGTGATCAAGCACGAGGCATTTATACTTCATTTCTTACCTCACCCTTATCCTTTATGTCAAGAAATACGACACGGGGGGTATGCAGCGTGCAATCACTCTTCTCCACAGTCAAGGTTTTACCGTGGCAAAGAAGCTCCCAGGACTCCTTTGAGCCGCCAAAGGATATCTCGGAAAGAGAATCACACGCGGAGAACACGTCGTCATCCTCAAGCTCGGCTACATCGCGCGGAATTGCAATACGTGAAAGCGCGGTGCATCCCGCAAAGGCATCAAAACCGATATGGCGAACGCCCACGGGAAGTATCACGTTTTTCAGCGAAGAGCATCCCTTGAATACGCGCCTACCTATCCTCGTGAGCCGCGAGGGCATATCGACCGTTACAAGCGAGCGGCAGCCCTCAAAAAGCGATTCGTCAAGCAATGCCATATTATCCGAAAGCTTCACCGCCTCGAGAGAGAAGCAGGATGCAAAAGCGTTAAATTCCACCAGAATACAGCTATCCGGCACGGTAACGTCGGTCAGATTAAAGCAATAGGCAAACGCGCCTGCACCAATCATAAGGGTGGACTCCGAGAGCTTGATCCGAGCAAGAGAGGCGCACGCCTCAAACGCGCCCTCTCCGATGCGTTTTACGGTATCCGGCATCGTGATGCTTACGATACTCGGGCAGGATGAAAATGCCTCGTCGCCTATCTCCTCAAGTCCGTTTGGGAGAATTACGCTTTTAAGATTTTTGCATCCGGCAAAGGCGCAGGGAGATATAAGCCGCAGTGATGCGGGAAGCTTTATACTCTCAAGGTGCACAAAATCACGGAAAGCATTTTCTGCTATCTCCTCTATGCCCTCTTCTATGACGATCTCGCGGTTTTCGGGAGTATCCTCATAGCTTCCCGAGAAAACGACTTTTATCTCCTCCCGGGAACCCTTTTCTTTGTCAAATTCTTTTTCCATATTATTTAAGCTTTGCAAGTGCTACGGTAAGTGCCTCTCGGGTCTCAAGGTACTTTCTGAGCTTTGCGCGCTCTCCCTCGATGACAACCGCGGGGGCTTTGGCAACGAAGCCCTGGTTGGAAAGCTTCTTTTCAAGGCGCTCTATCTCGCCGTCATTCTTTTTCATCTCAGCCGTAAGTCTTGCTCTTTCCTTCTCAAAATCGATGACCTCGGAAAGAGGGATATAGAGGCTGCCCGCATCGGTTGCGATCATTACCGCGTCGTCCGAGTCGTACTTATCGGTGAGGATCACCTCGGATGCCGAGGCAAGCTTCTCAAGTATCTTAGAGGTCGCCTCAAAGGTTTCGGTATACCTTGTAACCACGTAAAGCTTTGCCTTCTTTGAGGGGGGGACGTTCATCTCGGCGCGACGCGCGCGGATAGCGGTGATGCAGGTTATGATCCTGTCAACGTCGTCCTCTTCCTTTGCAAACGAGAAGCTGCCCGACGTGGGATATGCGGATATCATTACCGACTCATCTGTATGCGGAAGCGCCTGATATATCTCCTCAGTTATGAAGGGCATATACGGATGAAGGAGCTTAAGGATACCCGTAAGAACGTGTACGAGAACTCTCTTTGCGGTGAGTGCCGCAGGACTTCCCGTATCAAAGATACGGCTCTTCGCCATTTCTATATACCAGTCGCAGAACAGATCCCACGTGAAGGAATATATCTCGCCGAGTGCAACTCCTACCTCGTAGTTTTCGATATTGTCGGTAACACTCTTTACAAGCTTATCATAGCGTGAGAGAATCCATTTATCCTCTATTGCGAGCTCGGAATTTTCGGGCATTGTGAGAAGCTGCTCATCCGACTCGGTAAGGTTCATAAGAACGAAGCGAGATGCGTTCCAGAGCTTATTTGCAAAGTTTCTTGCCGCCTCTATCTTCTCATCCGAGAAGCGCATATCGTTACCGGGAGCATTTCCCGTAGCAAGAGCAAATCTGAGCGCATCTGCGCCGTATTCGTCAATTACCTTCAAGGGGTCGATACCGTTGCCGAGAGACTTAGACATCTTTCTGCCCTGCGCGTCTCTTACAAGACCGTGAATGAACACCTTTGAGAAGGGCTTTTCGCCTATGTGCTCAAGTCCCGAGAAGATCATACGTGATACCCAGAAGGTAATGATATCGTATCCGGTAACGAGAGTATTCGTGGGATAATACCTTTCAAGATCCTCGGTCTTATCAGGCCATCCGAGAGTCGAGAAGGGCCATAGTGCCGACGAGAACCACGTATCGAGAACGTCCTCGTCCTGTCTTACGGCACCGCCGCACTTCGGGCAGACGGTTATATCCTCCTTAGAGACCTCCATATGTCCGCACTCATCGCAGTAGAAGGCAGGTATTCTATGTCCCCACCAAAGCTGACGGGATATACACCAGTCAAGGATATTGTTCATCCAGTTAAACTAGTTTTTCGAGAATCTCTCGGGAACCAAGCTGATCTCACCGCTCTTTACAGCCTCTATAGCAGGCTCTGCAAGCGGCTTCATCTTTACGAACCACTGATCCGAGGTAAGGGGCTCTACGGTAGTTCCGCAACGGTAACAGGTTCCGACGTTATGGTCGTGCGGCTCAGTCTTCACTAGATAACCTGCCGCCTCAAGATCGCTGACGAGTGCCTTGCGGCATGCATATCTGTCCATACCCTCGTACTTGCCCGCGTAGGAATTCATCGTCGCATCGTCGTTCATAACCTTTATCTGCTCGAGATTATGGCGCTGTCCTACAAGGAAGTCGTTGGGATCGTGCGCGGGGGTGATCTTAACGCAACCCGTACCGAATCCGATCTCTACGTAATCGTCCGCAATTACGGGAATCTCCCTCTCTACTATGGGAAGGATAAGCGTCTTACCGATAAGATGTTTCGTATTTTCATCATCGGGGTTTACGGCAACGGCTGTATCACCGAACATAGTCTCGGGTCTTGTGGTAGCTATTTCTACGTAGCCGTCCTCGCCCTTGATAGGGTATTTGATATGCCAGAAGTTGCCCGGCTGATCCTTATACTCTACCTCCGCATCCGAAAGGGCGGTAAGGCAACGGGGACACCAGTTTATTATTCTGTAACCACGGTAGATAAGCCCCTTATTATAAAGGTTTACAAATACCTCGCGTACTGCGCGCGAGCATCCCTCGTCCATAGTGAATCGCTCGTGGCTCCAATCACAGGACGAGCCGAGCTTCTTAAGCTGGTTTATAATTCTAGAGCCGTACTGATGCTTCCAATCCCATACACGCTCAAGGAATTTCTCACGGCCGAGATCGTATCTCGTGAGTCCCTCGTTCACACGCAGGTTTTCCTCAACCTTTATCTGTGTAGCGATACCCGCGTGGTCCGTGCCGGGAACCCAAAGTGTGGAGTATCCCTGCATACGCTTCGTACGGATAAGTATATCCTGCAGAGTCTCGTCAAGCGCGTGACCCATATGAAGCTGACCCGTTACGTTGGGCGGCGGAATAACGATCGAATAAGGCTTCTTCTTTTTGTCGGGATCGGGCTTGAAATAACCCTTATTGCACCAGTTCTCATAAATTCTGTCCTCAAATTCGCGGGGACTGTAGTTTTTTGCAAGTTCTTTTCTCATCGTCTGACCTTTCTATGTGATCTTTTATTGAAATACTATAATACTGCACCCGAAAAAGCAAAAGCCCCGAGGCAATACAGAAAATTGCCTCGGGGCGTAATCGTTAAAAAACGAACGCGGTACCACCCAAGTTCGGGAAAGATCCCCTCATTGTCCCATATATCGCCGGGGTGCGCCGGGGTCTAATAGGCTTTCGCCGTTCTTCCCGGAATAAAGCGGTGACCTTCATCCTTCTCCGTCCGAGGCTCGCACCGACCGCCCCTTCTCTGTCTCGGGATATGGATTACTCCTCCGCAGTTAATGCCCGTGTGGCATTACTTAAGTATTTTAACACATAAGATTAGTTTTGTCAATATACTTTAAATTTATTTGTAGCTTGGGAAAATAAGCTTGGTTTCTGTTGTCATCGTGGCATACGCCTCCTCAAAGAGGGCGTCAAAGTCGACCTTTTCAAGCTCTGCCATTACCTCATCGATCTTCGGATGAGTCTTAGGATGGCGGGGAGTAAAGACCGTACAGCAGTCCTCGAACGGAAGGATCGAGGTCTCAAAGGTTCCGTACTTTCTCGCCTCACTCACTATTTCGTTCTTATCAAGTCCGATGCAAGGACGGAAAACGGGAATGTTAACCACAGAGTCGGTCACTCCGATCGCCTCAAGCGTCTGAGAGGCAACCTGTCCGAGACTCTCGCCCGTAATGAGGGCACCGCACTTATACTCGCGCGCACACCTCTCTGCGAGGCGCATCATAAATATACGGAGAAGGATGGTAAAGAAATCCTCCTTACAGTTGTCTCTGAGCTCCTCCTGAATGTGAGTGAGGGATATAACGTGCACGTGCATTTTTGAAACGTACTGACACATTTCCTCGGCAAGCTGCATAACCTTTTCTCTTGCGCGCTCCGAGGTATATGGGAAGGATTCGAAGTGAAGCGCCTCTATCTCCATTCCCCGCTTTGCCATCATGCATCCCGCGACGGGTGAATCAATACCGCCGGATAGAAGCAGCAGTCCCCTGCCCGCCGTTCTGAGCGGCAGCCCGCCTGCGCCCGGCTCCTGAGACGCTCTGACGTAGGCGTGCTCGTCGCGTATCTCAATCGTTACCGTGGCATCGGGATTATGAACGTCAACCTTTATTCCACGTACGGTAGCAAGAATAACGCCGCCGATCTCTCGGGATATTTCGGGTGTCGTGAGAGGGAAACGCTTGTCCGCGCGGCGAGCGTCAACCTTGAAGGTACGCTTGCCCGAAAGCTTATCCGGAAGATACGCCTTTACAGTCTCGACGATGCTCTCCATATTCTTCTCACACACAGCGGCGCGGTTAACGGCTATTATACCGAAAACGCGGCGCGCCGCATCGTACATCGCGTCCATATCGCAGTCGTCCTTCAGCGGCTCGACGTATATGGTGCTCTGGCGACAGTATATCTTGAAGGTACCGTGCGGACTTGCACGGCGTCGAAGCTCCTTTATGAGAGTTGATTCAAAATTCATACGGTTTGCGCCCTTAAGGACGATCTCACCGTATTTACAAAGTATTACTTCACTGTTCATAGCTGTCCTCTTAATAATTGATTCCTCTCTAATTATACATTATACGCAAACAAATTTCAAGAGGGCTGCTTCATTTAGATATAATCGGTGATTAACAGTTTTAAATATACCCCCGTGTAGAATTACGCAAACTGAGAATTATAAAGCGACGAATAGAAGCCGCCGAGGCGCATAAGCTCGTCGTGATTTCCCGACTCGGTTATTCTTCCGTCGCGGATAACAAGGATAACGTCCGCGTCCCTGACGGTTGAAAGCCTGTGCGCTATTACAAAACAGGTGCGCCCAGCCATCAGCTCGGCAAGTGCCTCCTGTATCTTTATCTCGGTTCTGGAATCGACGTTTGAGGTTGCCTCGTCAAGTATCAGCATCGGAGCGTCCGAGAGCATTGCGCGCGCTATAGTGATAAGCTGACGCTGTCCCTTTGAAATATTAACGCCGTCATCCGATAGCACTGTATCGTATCCGAGAGGCAGACTCTCTATATAAGAGTCTATCCTTGCCGCTTTTGCGGCGGCGTATACCTCCTCCCGTGTCGCGTTTTCCTTGCCGTACACGATATTATCGTATATCGTACCCGAGAAAAGCCAAGTGTCCTGAAGCACCATCGTATAGGCACGCCTGAGGTCTGCCCTCCTGATATCCGTGATAGGACATCCGTCAAGCCTAATCTCACCGGAATTTACGTCGTAGAAGCGCATAAGAAGATTGATTACCGTAGTCTTGCCCGCACCCGTAGGACCGACGATCGCCACGGTTTTACCCGAAAATGCATCAAGAGTCACGTTTTTTAGTATCATGCGCTCGGGCACGTAACCGAAGGTGACGTCCCGAAACTCCACATGGCCCGAAACCGCATCAAGTGAGCGCGAATCCTCGTAGTCAAGAGGCTCGGAGGGCGTGTCAATTATTCCGAATACTCGCTCCGCCGCGGAGAATGCAGACTGGAACTCGTGGATGATATTTGCAAACTCGTTTATTGGACCCGAAAATTTACGGGAATACTGAACGAACTGTGCAACGCCGCCGAGGGTAATAAAGAATAAACTTCCTTCCGCAACGCTTCCGCCGGTTGAAAGCATATAGAGAAGTCCGCCGACCATCGCCACAAGAGAGAGAGAAATGTTATTGACAAGCATAACGGTCGGTCCCATCGCTGAGCCGTAAAAATCAGCGCGATAATACGCATTCATTGCATCGCGGTTACGCAAATTGAATCGATTTGATATCGCATCCTGCCTGCCGTATGCAGAGATCGAGCGAGTGCCCGTGAACATCTCCTCGGCATAACCGTTGAGCGCACCGAGCTTCCTTGCCCTCTCGCGGAACAGGGGGCGAACCTTTTTTGACCTCATACGTGTTACTATAAACGAAGCGGGTACGGTAAATGCAAATATAAGCATCATCGGCTTTGATATCTGCCACATAAACACAAGAGACCCGACAACGGTATAAACACTGGTAAGTATCTGTACAAGATCGTGGGAAAGCGTGCTGTTGATGGTATCAATATCGTATGATATACAGCTGATTATATCGCCCGTAGTATGCGTGTCAAAGTATCCGACAGGCAGGGTGTTGAGCCGCTCAAAGACCTGCCTTCTCATCCTACGCACTATGCGCTGAGAGAGAAAGACCATAATAACGGCCAGAGAGTAAGAAAATAGCGCAGATACAGCATAGCATATTACCATATAGGTGATATTAGTCCACACCGTGTCAAGATCTACACCGCCCGTTGCCTCTATCGCATCTATTGCCGCGCCCGAAAATCGCGGTCCGAGAAGTGCTAAGTGATTGGAAACAAGCGTCATTATAACAGCCGGTATAAACAAGTACCACTGACGCAACACGTATGAGCCGAGCCGAAGAAATATTCCGCCGGCACGACGTCCGCCCAGCTTATTTTCCGAATGTTTATTCGGATTCTGATTTACGGGGCCGGACATAAAGCCTTGCTTATTCAATTATAGCACCTCCCATCTGTGAGTCGCTTATTTCCTTATATTCGGGACAGGAGATAAGAAGCTCTTCGTGCGTTCCGCTCCCTATTATTTTTCCGTCCTCAAGCACAAGGATCACATCGGAGCTCATAACCGAGCTGACCCTCTGCGCCACGGTGATAACTGTTGTGCCCGAAAGCTCTTCCTTAAGGGCGCGGCGAAGATTTGCATCGGTTTTATAGTCTAGCGCAGAGGATGAATCGTCGAGTACAAGTATCGGTGGACGCGCCGCAAGTGCACGCGCTACGAGAAGCCGCTGACGCTGACCGCCCGAAAGGTTAGTACCGCCCGGAGCTAAAACGTGAGAATATCCGTCGGGGAGTGCTTCTATAAATTCAGCCGCCTGTGCAATTTTCGCCGCGCGTCTGACCTCATCTTCGGGAATATCTCGCGCAAAGCTGATATTCTCATACACCGTATCGGCAAAAATAAAATCATTCTGGAAAACTACACCGAAAAGGGATGAAAGCTCCTCTCTCGTATAGCTATTTACAGATCTGCCTCCGATGGAAACAGTACCCGTGCCCACGTCGTAAAAGCGCATAAGCAGCTTTACGAGGGTTGATTTTCCGCTTCCCGTTGCACCGATTATACCGAGCGAGCCGCCTTTAGGTAAATTTATATTTACATTTTCAAGATTATTGCGTTTCCCAAGATAAGAGAATGATACGTTTTCAAAGGATATGTAGGCTCCCGTGTCACCTTTTTCACCATCAAATGAGACAACCTCAAGCTCGGACTGCTCATCAAGCACCTCACCGACGCGGTTCGCGCTGGCAATGCACTTTGTCGCCATAACAAACATGCGCGACATGCTCATCATAGCCATCGATATAAGCGTGAAATACTGCATAAACGCAATAACTGTAGCAGCGGATGAGCCGTCTTTTGAAGCACGTATCGCACTTATTGCCACAACGGCACATATTCCAAAGTTCATAAGCAGAGTCATTACCGGGTTCGGAATACCCATTATTATTCCCGCCTTGCGCTCGTCGCGAGAGAGCTTTTCATTATGTCCGTCAAAGCGTTTGTTTTCATACTCGTTCTTCGACAGCGCCTTTATAACACGTATTCCCTGCGTATCCTCACGGACAACGCGCACCATTCCGTCGACCGAGCGCTGAACCCTCGAATACAAGGGAATTCCGTATCTCGATATAAAGAACACTACGACGAATATCAGCGGAAGTGTTGCGATCATCGCAAGAGCAAGATCGGTATCAAGAACAAGAGTTATAGCCACCCCTCCGAGAAGGAGGATAGGGGCGCGCACACCGAGCCTCTGAGCCATATTTATAAAATTATGAATATTATAAGTATCACTCGTTATGCGCGACTCAAGCGAAGGTATCGTAAACTTGTCGGTAGAACGCGTTGAGAGATACAGGGTCTTCTCAAAGAGATCGGAGCGCATTTGCCACGACATCTCACTTGATATCCATGCGGCGTTGCGATTTGCTACCACGTTCATCACACAGGCAAGGATAGAGAAAACTATCATTACGGAACCGATAACGACTATGGGGGTAATCCTTTCCTCCACTATAACGTCTTCAAGCATATAAGTGAGCAATACGGGGAGCATAAGCTCAAGCAACGTACCGATAATTTTAATGGTCAGGCCCACAAATATTCTTCTTTTGTAGGGGCTGAGATATTTCATAAGTATTCTCATTGCCGCGTCGCCTCCTTTGCAATCTTCTCCATCTTTAGGAGCACTGCGTGAAACACAGCAAGCTCATCAGCCGCTATTCCGTCGGTGATCATGCTGTTCCACTCTGAGGCGATCGCCCTTATCTCAGGTAGGATGGCAAGCATTTTCTCCGTCGGATATACTCGCAGATATCGCCTATCCTCCGCATCCGCCACTCTGCTTACGTACCCTCCTTCAAGAAGCCAATCGATCCTACGCGCGACCGTGCTTTTGCTCACACAGATATCCGCGGCAAGCTCGTCCTGCGTGCGCCCCGGTGCCCTGCAAATTGCAAGCACGTAGGTATGATACGTAGGCAACAGCTCCGAATCGAGCCGCATCCTGCGATAAAGAGTCTGCGAGCGGCTGATATTATTAAGGCTTTTCATAAATTTTGGCATATACGAACCTCCAATTAGTTTCATATGCAACTGTTTCATATGCAACTATTATAACCCAATATCACCTTCTTGTCAATACGTTATTGTAAGTATAATTATATTTATTTTATTACCTTTACGGTATAAATCTTTGTTTTTTCACATTTTTGCAAAAATGGACAGAGGATCGGTGCTCCTAAAACGTGAAGCATTCCGATTCTCTGTCCTTGCTATTTGCCATTCTTTAAACCGTTTTATTTACTTTTCTTTCCGCCGGCTTTAAGCAGATCCATCTTGATGTTCCAGAGCTTTTCCGACAGGTCAACGTAATACCTGTGGGGGTTTTCAAATCTCTTTACCTCATCCCAAAGCGTCTCAATCTCTGCCTTGCAATAGCTCTGTATGTCTGCTATCGCGGGAGTCTTATAAACGCATACGCCATCCTTGAATATCGGGACCAGAAGCTCGCGAAGCGTATAGTCCGTAAAGGTCTTTTTCTTCCACGTCTCAATTGGATCGAATATCTCAAGGGAAGAATTATTATCTATCTTTTCATCGAACACGCACAGAAGATCGGCTGATGCCTTTCCGGTTTCGTTATCGTATATGCGGTATATCTTCTTGAAGTGCGGATTGGTTATCTTCTCCGGATTCTCGGAGATCTTTATCTTGGGAACGACCTTGCCGTCCTCCTCTTTCGCAACAAGCTTGTACACGCCGCCGAATACAGGCTGAGATTTTGCGGTTATGAGACGCTCGCCAACACCGAAGGAGTCTATGCGCGCGCCCTGCTGGATTATATCGCGGATAATGTTTTCGTCAAGGGAATTTGACACTACGATCTTACACTCCGTGAGACCTGCTTCATCGAGCATCTTGCGCGCCTTCTTTGAAAGATATGTAATATCTCCCGAATCAAGGCGAATGCCGCATTTTGTTATTCCGAGAGGAAGGAGCACCTCTTTGAACGCTCTGATAGCATTTGGAACACCGCTTTTCAAGACGTCATAAGTATCCACGAGCAGAGTCGCGTTGTTAGGATACATCTTACAGTATGAAACGAATGCATCGTATTCGGTGTCAAACATCTGAACCCAGGAATGTGCCATGGTTCCGGTTGCGGGAATCGCGTAATCTCTGTCGGAGATCGTACAAGCAGTAGCCGCGCAGCCGCCAATATAAGCAGCACGAGCTCCGAGCACCGCACCGTCAGCACCCTGCGCACGGCGAGAACCGAATTCGGCAACGGGTCTGCCGTTCGCCGCCCTTACAACCCTATTCGCCTTGGTCGCGATAAGCGACTGGTGGTTAAGAGAGAGAAGTATAAAGGTCTCTATAAACTGAGCCTCGATAGAGGGGGCGCGAACCGTCATTATAGGCTCGCCGGGGAATATCGGCGTTCCCTCGGGTACTGCGTATATATCTCCGGTGAAACGGAAGGTCTTTAGATATTCGAGAAAGCCCTCGGAAAAGATCTTTTTCTCGCGAAGAAAGGCAATATCATCCTCCGTGAACTTCAAGGTCTTTATGTAGTCGATGACCTGCTCAAGTCCCGCGGCGATTGCAAATCCGCCGCCGTCCGGAACCTTGCGGAAGAATACGTCAAAATAAGCTATCTCATTTCCTTTTCCAAGTTCAAAATAGCCGTTTGCCATTGTGAGCTCGTAAAAATCGCATAAAAGCGTATTGTTTATAGACGACATTTTTTACTCCTATAAAATTGTTTTATAAATCAAGCTTCATATCATTTTCCTTTATCCATCCAAGCCTTCTCATTATCTCTGAGAACAGAAGAGAGAGGACCGCGGGAAGAACGAGGCAAACAAGAAGAACGCCGAATATACTGTTGGCATTAAAGCCCATATCGGTAAATATACCGAGAGGTCCTACGAGACCGCAGGTACCCATACCTGCGCTGACACCCGTACATTCAAGCTTAAAGATACAGGTCGATATAGGTCCTGTAATTGCGGATGCAAGGGTTGCGGGAATCCAGGTGCGGGGGTTCTTCACGATGTTGGCCATCTGCAGCATGGAAGTGCCCAGACCCTGGCTGATCAGACCGCCCCAGCGGTTTTCACGGAAGGACAGCACGGCAAAGCCCACCATCTGTGCGCAGCAGCCTGCAACGGCAGCGCCGCCGGCAAGGCCCACAAGACCCAGCACAGAGCAAATTGCCGCAGAAGATATGGGAAGA
>JAZRUS010000028.1:0-54476 GCA_045652665.1 Eubacteriales bacterium
TGGGTTCGAGGTCGTGCGAAGCACCAAAAAGAGATAGGCACCCCTCGTGGAGTGCCTATCTCTTTTTGGTGAAGCAAATGCTTCAATATCCGAACTTTTCTCTATTGCGTCAAATTCCTCTCTTGTGGGGACTGTTACCGGCTCGTTTTTGAAGTTGAAGGTGATTACGAGCTTGTCGTCATAAAGGAGCACGCATTTCACAAGACTGTCAATCAAACGCTCTTTATTTGCTTCAATTGTTAAGTCTAGTTTACAGAATTTGTCCAAAGCAAATAAAATCTGCTCCTTTGTAAGCTTTGGAGAGCTTGTCTGCTCTTTCAAAATATTAAGCTGAATTTGTTCTTCCTTGTCTTCAAGCTCTTCGAGCTTTGTCTTGGTGAAACGAGTAATTATTCCTGCCTTGATAGCCTTCATTACATTGTCGATAGATTTGCGAACTTCTTTAAGTTGAGCCTCAAGAAGCGGTATGACCTTGTTGTCCTCGTCAAGCAAAGCCACCATCTCGTCAGCAATCTTGTCAAGTGCCTCGTCATCAAACAAAACCTTGATAACCTTATTCAGCACGAGCTCCTCAATCCACTCCTTGCGAACGGCTTTTTTATCGCATTCGTGCCTCTTTGCACTAGCACATTTGTAATAGCGGTAGATATTGCCGTTTTTCTTTTGTGCGGAATCTCCGACCATCATACTGTGGCACTTTCCGCAAAAAAGCTTGGTTGTAAGCACATACTTTTCTTCCGCCTTGTTCTTGGCTGATGCGTGCTTGTTCTTCGCCATTCGACTTTCGACTACCTTGAAGGTGTCTTCGGACACAATAGCGGGTACACCGCCCGGAATTTCAATACCGTTGTAGTGATACACACCCATATAGGATTTGTTGCTTAACATTCGGTTGAGTGTGCCGTGATTAAAGGTTTTGCCTTTCTGTGTTTTAAGACCTCTTTCGTTAAGGTTATGCGCTATTTCCGCAATTGACTCTCCGTGAGCGTAACGCTCAAATATTTCAGCCACTATGGGAGCTTTTAAGGGGTCAATTTGGAAGCGTTTCTCCTCGTCAACGGTATAACCGTAGGGCAGGCCGTTGCCACCGTTAAAACGGCATTTCAAGGCATTCTCGGTGAGACCCCGTGTTACCTTTTCTGCAAGGTCGGCTGAATAATATTCCGCCATACCCTCGAGCACAGATTCAAGGATTATGCCCTCCGCACCCTCCGAGATTGCCTCGGTTGCAGAAACAACGCGAACGTTGTTCTTTTTCAATGCAGCCTTGTATTTCGCACTGTCGTAGCGATTACGAGAAAAGCGGTCAAGCTTCCAAACTATGACTACGTCGAAGGTCTTTTTCGCGCTATCACGTATCATACGCTGAAACTCGGGGCGGTTGTCCGTTTTCGCGGAAACGGCTCTGTCTATGTAGTGCCCAACGATAACAATACCGTTTTTCTCGGCAAAAGCGGTATTCTCTCGAATCTGCCCCTCAATCGACTCCTCACGCTGATTATCCGAGGAATACCGAGCGTAAATTACACCTGTCATATACTCACCGCCTTTCAAATTTTAGTGGTTTGATTGTAGCATAAACTTCTCTAATATTCAAGTCTTTTTAACGACTTATTTGACCAAAACACCTTATTTCAGGCATGATGTACACGTCTGGGTACATCTCAGAGCGACATTTAGTTAAAGCTTGAAAAATCATTATGCCTATGACAAATAAAAACGCGAATACAGAGTTGCTTGCAAGCAACCGCTGGAATACGATGAGAAATGAAAGCTTGTTTAAAATAACGCAAAAGCCGAAAATGAGGAAAATCAAAGACTGCCGACCTTGATTTTCCTCAGACAAAATATGCGTTTTCGCATGGGTTTGCGTATATACCGTTTTTTGCGAATTTAATTGTTACAATCGTATTCGTTTACAATCATCATATTTTCCTCAACAAAGTAGGAGATAAAAATATAACTTACGTATTCGTCGTTTTCGGGCAAGCGGTTTACACTCTCGGTAGTGAATTCATAAAAAAGAAAATATTCTGCGCCCTGATAGGGTATGTTTTCGGGACAAAGAGCAAGAAGCTCCTTTGCCTCATCGTAAGAAAGCCATCTCGAATCCTTTTCGATATTAAATTCAAAATCCGAAACCTCTTCATCGTCAAAATAATATTCCGCTATGTAATAAACGTAAGAGTTGTCAAAGTATTCCTCAACAACACTAATGTTCATACCACTGTAGTTTTCGGGAAGATCTATACCGATATAATATTCTGCGTCTTCGAGCGGAGAATATTTTCCAAGTCCGATAAACGAAACGGAAATGACGAATATAAGAAAAAGCGATATGATTCCCGATATTATCGACTTCGTACCACCTCTCCCTTTAACGTTAACAGCGATACCTAGCACGACCGATACCAGTGAAACAAGCATAATAACCACTGCTATGACTACAGCAACGGGGCGTGGTGAGAACATAACAGTCGCTGCGGTTATCGGAAATGCGAGGTTGAAAATCAAGGTAATGACAAAGAAAACAAGTGCCGTTTTTTTCATTCTGCGAGAACCGCTTTGACCATCGCTGTTTCGTATATCTAAGGAATAAAGAAGCGAGTTTTGGGGAAGCAAATCCCGTTTGAAGTTATAAATCACGTGCCCGACGTATACGGTAAGAAAGGTCTTGCCGCAAGCTATGTTTTTAATCTCGCTGTATAATACGGTTTTCAGATCGTAAAGAACGCCGTCAATTCTTTTCCCGAAAGTAAATCGGTCGCCAAAAACCTCAAGAATATACTCTGTTACGAGCCGTTCTTTTTTCATCAGACGGGCATCCTTCACAACACTTATCGGAAGAAATACCGTAAGCACCGTCATCAAGAAGGACGCACAAAGCATAAAACCGTGTTCAAAATAAAGCTTTGGCGTAAGTATTACAGCTATAACACTTCCGACAAGCATCATAAAAAAGAACAAAAACAAAACACAATTTGGAAGAAAAACACTTCTGTTTATTTTTTTGATGTCTTCCTCGGAATAGCTGAAGGTATAGTTTTCATAAGGCTTTATTTCGTTTTTGTCAGAAATTTCGCATTCCTCATCTTCATCCTCTAAAAGAAGGTCGTCAATGGAAACTTCGAAAATTTCCCTGAGTCTTGTGAGATTATCCAGAGTCGGAAGAGTCTGACCCGTTTCCCAAAGGCTGACTGTCTGGCGGCTTACCAGAAGACGCTTTCCAAGCTCCTCCTGGGAAAGACCCGCCTTTTTTCTAAAATGCTGAATTTTTTCGTTAACTTTCATATAAACACCTATGCAACTTTCATTGTGATCCTCAGATCTAGAGTAAAGACACCGGTGCTGTTGTTGCCGTAAACGTAAACGTTAATATACAATCTGTCATCCTGCAATACCTCGACGGTGGCGGTAGTGATCTTGTAATCGTTATAGGTTATTCTTCCGCTTAACATATACATTCCCGCGGATTCGTTATAGATAAGTCTTGAAGGAGTGATAGCCTCGAGCAAGTCGATGAAAGGCGCAAAATGCTCTTCATATGCCGCTTTAGCCTCTTCAAACGTAGTATAAGTTTCCATCCCCTCGCTGCCAACGTAATACTCACCCGCGATATCGTAAGAATCGTCGTATGAAGCATAACCGTACTCTTCTCCGTTCTGACCTGCTTTCATTGTTTCAAGTGTTGCGGTTTCAGTATCTTGCGGGTCTATCATAGCATTATAAAGATATTCGGGAAGCGCGTTTTCATTTGGTTGATCCGGACGAACAAGAGAAACCTTGCCGAAGTTTGAAAGAGTCACCTCATAGGTGGATTTAACACCTGCCGACGTGCGGATATATTCAATAATAACGGAGTCAACCTTATCAATATCATGTGCAGAGAAGGTGAGCGTCACCGTAAGACTCGTGATTTTATCCGATGAAAGCGTTACCGTTTTGGTGTACTTATAGATTACATTGTTTTCGTAAGCGCCCACGCACTCAAAGTTCTCGGTATTAAGTCCGTATAAGAAGCCTATCTTTTCGCTTGCAAACGACTTGCCCTTGCCGTCGGCTTTTCCGTTAAAGTTTTCCGTGACCGCAGTGCCGCTCATAGCATTATATTTTGCGCAATCCTTTTCAAACTGTCCTGTAAAGCTCGATATAACGTTGCCGTCTTTCGTTACCGATTCGTATAAGACATAATTATCAAGAGAATTTCCGCAAAGCTCGTCGGTATTATCGGGATCGAAAGAGAAATCCCGCTCCGACGGCATAACGATAGACTGCTCGCCGATACCGTATATGTAGCTGATTATCTGACATACTTCACCATTAATAACAGCATCATAGCTGATATTGACTTCTTTAAGCTCGCCGCCGTCATAGCAGAATTCAAAGCGGAAGTTGGATACAGAGGCACGGTATGACTCTTTTCCTATCTGAATATCAATCAGCTTCATCACGTTACCGGTATATATCTGCGCGTATTCAAAGCCCTGGTAATTTTCTTTCACGGAATATACGAGCTCGCCCTCGGAAAAAGAGTTGAGCAAGGGCCTGAAAAAGCGGTTAAAATCACGGAGTCCTGCGTGTTCGGTGTAATAATAGTTACCGTATTCATCACCGTAGGTTTTTTCAAAGAACTTATCCGAATCGTACTTTCCGGTTGCGTTTTCCTCTTGAACACCATTTTTGATAATATACGTCTGGTATTCGTAGTTCTGTGCGTCAAAACGCTCAAATCCGAATTTTACAATCGTCTCGTCATCTGGAAATACGACAACCGTATTGCCGAACGCATAGAAGGAATAGAAAACGTCAACGGTTGAGACGGTGGATTCAATTTCAATATCCGTACTGTAGGAGATAGAAACGTCGACAAGCTCGTTCTCCCTATAGGTAAGGAAAACGCAGATATTCTTTAACGTGATACCGTCTACCATAGCAGTACCGTTATATTCATAATAAAGCTTCGTGAGATTTCCATCCGGCTTGCCCGACATATTGACGTACTTAGAATCGTCAAGCTTTGTAAATACAGAGAGAAGCTCGGTAGCAAATGCCATACCCCCGTAGTCCTCGGATATATATTCCGCACTTTCCGGACAATCCTTCAGATAATACCTTGCTCTGTGCGAATCAAACTCATAGATCACCGAACTGCCAATATCTACGTATTCACCGTCAATGAAATATTTCTCACTTACAAGAAGGGTGTAATTTAAGAGTGATGCCTCCTTCGCCAGCTTCTGCATATATCCCTTTGGAATCTCTTTTGTCTCCTCCTCGGGCTGCGTATCGATGAAAACATTGCCGAATTCAGAGAAGGAATACTGTGTCTGCTCGCCATTTTCACCTTTTCTGAACATAATCAGTATTGATGCAAGCTCGTATCCCTCTTTTGCATTTCCGTAATAAGTAACTATTATTTCGGTCTCACGATAGGTTACGCCCTGTGAAACTACCGGTATTGTAGTTTTGTATTCTTTTACCTCATCCGAGGTGCTGACAGTATCGAAATCCGACGCATCAAGCTCTACAAGCGTGCCGAGCCAATTAGTGATAAATACTGCGGCTGAATCCTTGAGCCTTGCATACTCATATCCGATTTCAGAGCTTCCGTATTCGTAATCAGAATAGTCGAACGCGTATGCGGTGTACGTAGAAGTGCCGCCTATAATTTTGTTGACATCCACGGCAACCTGATTTATGCTCTCACCACACATTTCCCTTACAAGAGCTTTATCCGGGGATTGAACCTCCGTAGCTCCAAAGTCGGTGAAGCTATACTCAAAGGAGGTAGCGCCAAACACGTCAACGACGTAGGATAATAGGATTTCGAAAACCGAGTCCCCTTCGTAATACAGCTTTACGCTGATAGAGTCGTAGTCTATTCCGTCAACTGTTATTCCGCACTCGTAATCGTATACGAGCACATCTTCGCCGGAGTTTTCTTCATTTAAGACAAAACGCTCCTCGTTTAACGAGTAGAAAAAGCCGACACTGTAGTAAGTAAAGGATGCACCGGCATTTTCCAAAGAATCAATGATGGCTTCCTCTCCTTCCGCTTCGCAGGAATAGACGTTTTTATCAAACATATATACGACGCTGTACGTCCCCTCACCGTCGGTAACCCTTTCAACCATAGTGAAATTATCAAGAGAATTTCCTAGCATTTCTTCAATAGCTTCGGGCGGCACGACGATTTCGCGAGGATTATCGGGCACTACTACTCCGCCCCACTCAATGAAATCATATATTTCCGTCATAGTACCGAGGATTCCTAACTCAATATTAAATTGAATTTTCAAAATCTTCGCATCAGAGAAACAAATTCTAACATTTTTATAGGTTACATCTTCTTCAAACTCGGAATCATAATACTCAATTTCATCTGCAAAATACTCTCCCTCTGTTACAACGGCAAATGAGTCGTAACAGTTTACCAGAAAGGCAAAGGACATAAGGTCGGAAACAGAGCCGTAAGAGCTGCTTTCGTCGCTTGTAATAAGAATATTCTCGCCATCGATGAGCCAGATGTCTGTGAATTCATCTGTACCGATGGAATAGGTGTTTTTAAGCTTCAGATTGTCAAATACAAAATATGAAACCCACTCATCCTCCGTCATTTTAGGAGGAATATATTCAATGTCTTTAATTTTTGTTAGTCCGCAAACCTCGCATATGAATTTTTCCTCTCCGCTTTCATTAGGTGTTGGCTGTTTTATAACACCATCGCTGACCCAACTGTGCGATGCAAGGAATTCTATATAATTACAATTATAGGTATTGCATTTTTTCCAATGAGAATTATCATTGCTTTGCCAGCCAGTAAAAGAATTATGCTCATGCGTCTTCGTTTTCGTATGTTTGCAAACAGAGCATACATAAACATCCAAGCCTTCGACTAGGCTTGGTTCGCTCCAGTCATGTGGTAAAATCTCTCCTTTCGAAACACACAAAGGCAACACACAGGAATAAAAGTGTCCATCTTCTGTTGCTACAAGAACACCTGTATGAGAATGTGTATGTGTTCTTTTATCTTCGTACCCGCACTGAGCGCATATGTATATCTCTTTTTCACCGTCAAAGGAAGGGGTGCCATAAGAATGCTCGGCAAATGCATTTTTGACATAGCAACCTTCAAAACTACATTCGTAATAATGTTCGGTTTCGGTGCGTGTAAAATCAGTGGCAAAGATGTGGTTATGCACCTCTGTCTTTTCATAGGAGCAAACGGTACACAGATAGTGAATAAAACCGTCGGATTCAAGCTTTCCTTCGCTGTACGAATGCTCAATTTTTGTACCGTAGTAATCGCAGCCGTCGAACAAGCAGTCCTGCCAGTGATAGTTTTCATCCTTACTATATTCTTCTTTGTTTTTATGCTCGTGAGTTATCTTTTCAAAAAGGCAAACGGAACATGTGTATTTTGTGTTTCCGTTTCCTGAATCAGCTCCTTCCGAAAAAGAATGCTCAGATATGGCCACGATGCTATCACACCCCTCTTCCAAGCATGCTTTCCAGTGATGTGTTTCGTTAGTTTCCCAACTAGAAGAATAGTCGTGAGTGTGTGCTGAATTCCCATTACACGATGATAGAGATAGAATTGTTATAAAGAACAATAAAAATATTGTTATCCGTTTCATAAATTTCTTTCCTCCTGATTTTGGTTAAATTATATCATCCTCACCACTTCAGATCAAGCAAATCCTACTTGATTCAAGAAAAGCAACACTGTCAAGTGGTACTTGCACATTGCATTTATCCCAAGCAAATTCATAAAATCTACGACACGGTGTCAACTTAACCTTGAAAACCGATAATTAAAATCTTCCCCAATGAACATGCCACGTATGTTATAAAATACATTTAACTTTTTCAAACAATACGACATCAAAGAGTCTTCTTTGCACTGTCGCGTATCATACACTGAAACTCCAGGCAGTCGTATGTCTTATTAAAACTCGCTTAAATTACATCAGTTATATATTCACCGCTCATCAATTTCAGTGTATTAATTGTACCATAAAAATATAGAACATTCAAGTTAACTCGTGTATATTTATTTTAAAAATCTCTCCGCCTAAAACAAAGAAAAGAGCGCGCCGCTGATTAAAATTTTGTCAGTAATAAACAAAGGAGATTATCAAATGTTTTATTAGTGTAAAAACAATTCAAATGTGCACATATAAGTACATCTACACTCTTTATAAATAGCGAGTTTTATGATAAAATAATTATAGCAAATTTCGCTTGTGTGGGCATTAAAATTCAGGGTAATACAAGCATGCCTCGGGAAATTTTTCAGGCGATTGTAGCAAGTTTTTGTCACGAAAAGCCCGCGTTTTTGCGTCAGTTTTGAGAGGGGTATATCTCGCAAATTTTAGGGCAAAAGTGGTTGAAAACTTCTGCACTTTTATTTAGCGAACGCAACACTAAGCGAGCTAAAATCAGACTGTAAAACGGCTAAAAATCGGTGTAAAATCTTCGTATTGATGCTACCGATTTCAAAGCAGGAGAAAGGGTGTATGTCGGTAAACCGACTTCACCCATATAACATCTGCCGGCAGAGCCGACAGCGCAAGGGATTTTCGCACTTTTGCCTTTCTCAAAAAGTGTATGTCGGTAAAAACTGCTTGTGGTAGAGTTGTATGTCAGTAAGAGCAAAAAGTCAGTGTTTACAAGATAAAAGTGTATGTCAATTCGTATGTCGTAGCCAATACCAACCTAAATCGAACACGCCTAAAGCTATATAAATTTACGCTATCTCCCGAAAGCTCACTTGCAAAGTCCGCACTTTGCTTCACTCACTTTCAGAAAATATCGATAATTTCTATTAGCTTTAGGTAAGAATTATTTTAATCTAGCAGATTTTTTTGTGAAAAAGCCGAAAAGACGAAGTAATATGCGGATATTGCAAGACTTTTTGGCGCATTACACGGGAAAATATGCAGATTAAAACGTATTCGATTCAGGTTGGTATTGGCTAAAGGAGGAAAAAATGAACTTAAAAGCAATTAAAGATAGAATAGCGGCTCTGCTTACAGACAAATCCTCGGGCATTCAACCCGAGTTCAGACAGCAGCTTTCTGACATAGTAAAACGCATTGAATACTTGCTCCGCGACAATCGCGGTGAGTGCGATATTCCCGATGATTTGATTAAAGAAATCGCAAGGTGTCTTGTGCCGGATATTATTGCTTTCTTCGAAACCGAAGAAGCAAAACGCGAGTTCGAGGAGTGGAAACTTGAACAAGAGAAAAAGATAGCTGAAAAAGCGAAAAACGAGGCGATGCCCAAATGAGCATCGCCTCGCGCTTTTATATGCAGTTTGAGATAAAATCGAAGTAAAAAACAAATCCGAACCACTTATCTGTTACGAAGTAGTTCGGATATGTTCTGTTTGGTGACTCGTGGGAGAATCGAACTCCCGTTTCAGCCTTGAGAGGGCCGTGTCTTAGCCGCTTGACCAACGAGCCAAAGTCATTTGCTTGACTATTGTATCATAGTTTTCTTGATTTGTCAAGGGATTTTTAAAACTTTTTCATTTTTTTCAAATTTATTGATTTTGTCGTCTCTTTATGTTAAAATAGTGATATAAAATAATGCGCAGGCGCGTGAGGAAGCTTATCGGTACTTTTCGTGCCGCATTTTGCCCTATGAGAGTCCGCGGCTTTTGCCGACGGTATGCCTGCACGGAGGCAGAGATGAAATTTTCAAGGCTGAATCCATTCGTTCGCACGGCGGGAATATATGAATTTATCGGAAATTCCGACGAGTGCCGCGCCTATGACTCAAGAATTATATATATGATTTCGGGCGACATCACGATAGGAATAGAGGACGAAAAGAAGTTCCATCTTCCCGTCGGAAGCCTTCTCTATATTCCCGCGGGCACGAGATACAGACTTCGCGGTCAATACCTGCGCGCGGCGGTCATCACCTTCGACCTTACGGACGCATATTCAGACGAAGTCGAGAGGATCCCCCCTGCCCTGCCCGAAAATTTCGACCCTGCGCTGTGCCATACGGCAGAAATTCCGCCCTTTGACAAGGTGCTGCTGCTTCCCGATGCGGAGGCAGAGCGCGACAGCTTTATACGCATTGCGAACATTGCGACCTCTGCCGAGGGAGAATATCTTGCGGAGATATCCGCGCATCTCAAGCTCATACTTCTTAAGCTTGCGGAGACGGTAAGCGAAAACGCCCTGCCCGCGCGTATGGTAGAGTCACTCGACGCATACATAAGAGAAAACTGCGGAGAGGAGATCTCCAATACCGAGATCGGCGCTATATTCGGCTATCACCCCTTCTACGTCAGCCGCGTTTTGAAGGAGAAAAAAGGCATCACTCTGCGCCAATACATAATCAGCTACCGCCTCAAGGCGGCAAAAAGAATGCTGGAGCTTACGAAAAAAAGTATTGCGGAGATCGCGGAGGAGACCGGATTTACCGATGCATCATATTTTACAAAAACCTTCCGTCAGAGCTTCGGCATGACGCCGAAGGAATGGAGAAATAAGTTTAAAGAGGAATTTATATAGTATGGGAAAAGTCTGCGCACCTCTCAGGAAAAACGAAACATACGAGCTTGAGATCACCTCTATATCCAATCTCGGATTTGGCGTATCACGGTATGAAAAGTGCGTTGTTTTTGTGCGCGGCGGAGTTACCGGAGACAGGGCGGAGGTTAAAATAATAAAGACAACGCCCTCATATGCCGTCGGAATAATTACGCGCCTTATTTCTCCGTCCAAAAAAAGATGCTCGGACAGATGCGACTCTATACGGTGCACAAGCTGTGCATATAAAACCGTTATCTACAGTCACGAGACGGAAATAAAAGAAAACGACGTCAAAGCAGCTTTCTTAAAGGCGGGACTTGCCGACGTCGAGATCGAGCCGATTATTACGTCACCCGCGACGGCACGGTACAGAAACAAGGCGCAGTACCCTGTTGCGATGGACAAAAACGGATACACCGTAGGCTTCTATGCTCCAAAGTCTCACAACGTTACAGAGGCGCGCGCCTGCCCTCTTGCACCGACTGAATTTGAGCAGATAATCAATACGCTCGTGGTATTCTTTGAGAGGTATGCCCTCTCGGTCTATGATGAGGAAAGCGGTAAGGGGCTTTTGCGCCATATTTATCTGAGGCGCGGAGAGGTAAGCGGCGAGATCCTTCTGACCCTCGTTATAAACGGAAATAATATCCCCGCAGCGGGCGAGCTGGTAAAGCTGATAACCGAAGCCTATCCCACGGTAGTTGGGATCCTTCTGAACGTTAATGAGAAAAAGACGAACGTTATACTCGGAGACGAATATATCACCCTATTCGGCAGGGACTACATATACGATACCCTCTCCGGCGTAAAGCTTAAAATAACAGCACCGTCATTCTATCAGGTAAACCACGATGCAGCGGAGCTTTTATACAAAAAGGCAGCAGAGCTTGCACAGCCGAGGGCAGACGACGTTATGCTCGATCTGTATTGCGGAGCGGGCTCTATAGGTCTTTCTATGGCAAACAAGGTGCGTGAGCTTATAGGAATCGAGATAGTGGAAAGCGCAGTCGAATGCGCTAAGGAAAACGCTGCCGATAACGGCATAACTAACGCAAGCTTCTACACCGGCGACGCGAAGGACACTCAAAAACTCCTTGAAAATGCGGAAAGATCACTTGGACGTAAGATCAAGCCGACGCTCGTGCTTCTCGACCCGCCGCGCGCAGGATGCAGCGAGGAGCTGATCAAGTACGTCGCCGCACTCGCGCCGGAGCGCGTGGTCTATATCTCCTGCAATCCGACGACACTCGCAAGAGATTCTGTGCTATTTAGATCGCTCGGATATCAGCTCGGCAAGGTGACTCCGGTGGATATGTTTCCGGGGACCGGACACGTCGAAAGTGTCGTGTGTCTTACACGCACTTTCGACAACTAAGTTCGCCTGCGGCGAGTGAAGTTGCACGCAGTGAAGTTCCGGCTATCGCCGAAGTGAAGTTTGCGCCGCTTTCGGCGCAAGTGAGAAGCAACTTTGGGGCGAACTTAACTTCACTTTACGACGAAGGAGCAAAACTTCACTGTGAACGAAGTGAACAACTTCACTACGAGCGAAAGCGAGTAACTTCACCAAATCGACCTTCACTTTTTCAAGAATGCGGCATAATCCGCCGTATGCTTGTGAAATCAATTATCACCTCTAAAGAAAACGCATAAGGACAAATATTTTTTGAGCAAAACGCGAAACTCTTATTTACGGCAGTAATATTTAACATATCTAAAGGAGCGTTAACAGATGCAAGAATATATAGCAATTGATTTGTTGTCGGGAACGATAAAAAAGATCTAACCCCAAGCCTATGATTTGTTTTTTCATCGTGAACAAATCACACGACAGAAATTTTATAGAGAAAACCGCTTTAGAGTTTATAGATCAAGGATCTTGGTATCATTTTCACGGACAATATGAGCCTGTTTGGCATATAATCTTCGACGAAACAGATATCATGATCTATCCGGACTCTACCGCTGAAACAGTGGCAATGACTTGCGGATATGATAATTTGAAAGAGTTTGCAGAAGAAATACATAGTGCGCTTCATTCAAAATACGTTGTGCCTACCGATGTATTTCTATTCTACGACGATGGAGAGGTGTATCAAGAATTAAAAAAACTGCTTGCTCTAATGGAGAAACAATAATACATAATGGGATCATCCTCGTTGGTGCGGTGCTGTTTTTCCCTTGCCGCTCATTCTCGGTTCGTTTTGGGGACTTATACCGTTTGCACTTTACCCCGCTATCACCGTTATACGCATTTTGAATGAAGATAATGTGCTTACTGATGAGCTTTGCGGATATTGCGAATACAAAATGAAAGTAAAATACAGATCCCTTCCATTAATTGGTAATAAAAGTAAATACACAGGGTTGAAAGGTTAATACAATGGAAAAAAAGATAAATAACATTTTATTTATAACCGCAAGCGACGGCACGAAAATGACTTTCCGCGTTTTATTTACTTATCACAGCGAAAAAACAAATATGGACTACGCGGCATTCTACAACGAAGCCGACGAAAATCATCTGATAGCATACCGCTATGATGAAAACGGTACACTCTCCGCGCTTGAGAGTCAGGAGGAATACGACGAGCTGAACCGGGCGCTGGAGCAATACGACGCGGAGATGGCTTCACAGAATAACGGTAGCAATAACGCTCTATAATAACACGATAAAATCTATATTCCCTGCTCCGGCAATGAAAGGAAATAAATGAAAAATAATACAAAACCGATAATCGGTATTATCTCAGACGTTGACGTTGATTTTGTAAGTAGTGTGAAGAACGACTACGTAAAAGCAATAGAGGCATCCGGAGGCACACCAATACTGCTTCCATATTCAAAAAAATCAGAAACATCGGACTCCTTCATTGAGCTGTGCGACGGATTTCTGTTTTCGGGAGGAAATGATATTGAACCGATCCGCTACGGCGAAGAAACGAAGCCGAACTGCGGAGCAATACAGCTAAACCGCGATGATTTTGAATTCAGAATGTTTGAAAAGATGATCGCTACAGATAAACCGATTCTCGCAATTTGCCGCGGAATGCAGGTAGTCAACGTTGCCTTTGGCGGAACGCTGTATCAGGATATTCCGAGCGAGATATCCACGGACATACAACACAGACAGACCGAAGCAAGATACGAGTTCTCACACTTCGTGAAGATACTCGGCGATACTCCCCTCGCCGCGTTTATCGGTGAGAACAGTATTCGCGCAAACAGCTTTCATCATCAGGCGGTAAAGGATCTTGGGGAAGGTCTTAAGGTTATGGCGGTAGCAGAAGACGGCATAGTCGAGGCTATTTATCTGCCGAGCGAAAGATACCTATTTGCCTTCCAGTGGCACCCTGAGCTTTTGCAGGAAAAAGACGGCGCAAGCCGCAGAGTTTTTGAAAGCTTTATATCAGCCGCGAAGCGATCATCCGAATCAATATAAAGGATTTTGTAATTTTGGAAACTAAATTTTACGCAAAAACCTTTGGCGAGCTAACAACGCGAGAGCTCTACGAAATTCTCCGCGCAAGAGCCGAGGTGTTTCTCCTTGAGCAGAGGATAATTTGTCAAGATCTGGACCGTATCGACTACAAAAGTCTGCATTGCTTCATTGAAGACGGAGGCAAGATCGTAGCATATATGCGCGCGTACCGCATGGAGAACGGAGAGGTTAAGATCGGGCGGGTTCTCTCGGTAACGCACGGAATAGGACTTGGAAGGCAGCTTATGACCAAGTCAATACCGGAGATCAAAAGGATATTCAACTGCAAAACTATCGTTCTTAACGCGCAAAAGCAGGCGCAGGGCTTCTACGAGAGTCAAGGCTTCGTTGCAACCTCAGAGGACTTTCTTGAGGAAGGCATCCCGCACGTGGCAATGGAGCTTAGGTAAGGTGAATTTTTGTTTTACGGTCGATGTTAATATTGGCTGTTTTAGGATCACCTAATTTTTTTAAACGTAAAGAATAAGGAAATTGTTATGAACAGAAGAAGCTTACTAAAATTCTCTATGATCAACGCAGTAATTGGACTTTTAGTCCTTTTGGTGGCATACTTTTGCTTCCACTTCGTTACCGACAATGGAATAACCCTCGTCTGGCACGCGGAGGCGGGCAAGCCGTTCGTTACTATACTTATCGGAATATTTGGCGTGCTGTTTATCTTTGCCGCCGCGGTATCGGCTATCGGCGCGCTCGTGTTTCTGCCTAAGCAGAAAACCGAGAAAAAATGAAATGAGATCAAGTTCCTTTTCGGACGTGAGCATGATATGAACGTCAGAGGGGCTCGGTGGCGATTATTGACGATCCGTACGCGCTTATTATAATATGACTAAGCTAAAATTATGATATGGAGAAAAAATGAAAAAGAAACATCCAAAGCAGATCGAACTACGCAGACAAAAGAGAAAGAAGGCAAAAATGGAGCGGCTGATACTCGCTCTTTCGGCACTTCTGCCCTTCGTATTTACGGTTTTACTGACTATACTGTATGCATTTAAAATAACCTACTTATGGCTCTTTGCCACAACGTCGGGATGCTGGCTTGCGCTCGGCGGACTTTACCTCTACGCCTATAAGCAGAGATGGGGCTACGTATCGCACGGTAGCGGTGAAGCCGACGAGGGCGGGTCGGTCGCTACGGTCTACAACATAATAATTATCTTTACGCTCGCGGTGCTGTTTCTTACGCTTTTATTCCGCCGCTTATTCTAAGTGTAATTGAGATAAGTATTAAAAAAACAATATCGGCAATCAGCCGTGATAGGAGACTGACATGAAGATAGAAAAGCTAATCCCCGCCTGCAAAGACTACCTGTGGGGTGGGGATAGATTAAAAACGGGATACGGAAAGATTACCGACCTATGCCCTCTTGCCGAAACGTGGGAGCTCTCACTGCATAAGGACGGCATGGCGCACACGCAGAACGGCACACCGCTCTCCGAGGTAATGACAAAAGAGGTCATGGGAAAAAGGGCGGCAGCTTTTCCCTATTTTCCCGTTCTGACAAAGTTCATTGATGCGGCATCCGACCTATCGGTACAGGTGCACCCATCGGATGAATACGCACGGAAGAACGAGGACTCATACGGCAAGACTGAGATGTGGTACGTCGTGGATGCCGATGAAGACGCTGGAATTTACCTCGGCTTCAAAGAGAACGTTTCACGCGAGGAATTCGAGGCGGCGATAGCCGAAAAAAGGCTTACGGAGCTTCTTAATTTCATAAGGGTGAAGTCCGGCGACTGCTATTTCATCCAGGCGGGAACGATACACGCGATCGGCAAGGGCTGCCTGATCTACGAGATCCAGCAGAATTCAAACCTCACCTACCGCGTCTACGACTACGGTAGGCGCGGAAAGGACGGCAAGGAGCGAGAGCTGCATATCGAAAAGGCAAAGGCAGTATCAAGGCTTGAGAGATTTGTGCCCGAAACCTTTGACGGTGACGTGCTAGGCACATGCGAGTATTTCACAGCGAAAAAGCATGAAATTCGCGACACGGTACGCCTGTTTACCGACGAGAACTCATTTAACGCTGTCACATGCGTCGGCGGTGAAGGTGAAATAGCCGGCGAGTCGATACGTCGGGGCGATACATTCCTTGTCCCTGCCGGATACGGTGAATACAACCTCAGCGGAAATCTCGAGATCATAGTTACGTCGGTATGATCAAGGATCGAATATCTCCAAGGCATATGAACATTGACATCACAATATTCAGATGATGAAAGGAGAACGCTATGGCATCTGTTTCTATTATTGCACTTGTTTTTTTGATTTTATTCTTTGCGGGTATAGGAACGGTTATTGAAGGAATTGCCGGTCTCATTATTTTCAGGATCCTTAGGAAAAAAGGGAAGAGATTCGCGACACCGCTTATCATTATATCGGCGGTCATATTAGCAATAGGTATACTTACAACGCTTCTTGCCGTTGGCGTTGCGGCAGCCGGTATATCCGGCGGAGCGGAAGACGGCGAATCGCAAATCCTTATTGATGAGGAGACCTATCAGCCACATAGCTTCACTGCCGACGGCATTGTCTACGAGCTGATCCCATACACGGAAAATTACAGCGGTGAGGATCAGACACCGCTCTTCACCTATTACGGTGAAGGACTGTTCGGAAAAATGTTCAAGGGCAACTACTACGCGCTTGAAAATCCACACGGGTACAACATGGTGTGCGATGATTACGGAAACATCTTCGTGCCGCAGGACGAGAAACGGCTTATTCTTGAATTTTATAACAAAGCACGTGACGAGGCAATATATTTCGACTACCTAAACGATTCGCCGCTTTTGGATTCCGTAGCTAAGGAGCTCGGTGCATTCATTAAGGATGCACGCACGGCAGAGCGCACTACCATAACCGAAAGAGAATACATATATGACTACTCGTCGTATTCACTATACTTCGACTCGATAAGCCCCGACTATGTGCTTGTGTACGAAACATTGAGATAATTTACTATGGCGAAGCATTCTATTATCTGGCAAACACGATAGAACCCGAAAAGAGAGGCGGCGACGTGATATACGAGCTCGTGAGGCTGCCCGACAAATTAGCAGAAAACTTTGAAGAAAGCGACGAAAAAAACAACACGGTATGACGCTTAGGCGCATATCTACCCTTATTAAGCCTAATACAGAAAAAGTAAACGGAGGGATATAACCATGATAAAGCTTACAAGCCTTAATGATCTTCGCGAGCACTTTGAAATTCCGAAAGAGGTGCTTGAGTTCCTTAAGGAGCTTAACGGGGATACCGAGTGCAAAAGATACGATTTTGGCGAGAGCTGCTACGTAAACGTGCAAGAGGTTGAGACAAAGCCCGAAACTCCGCTGATGGAATCGCACGAGCGCTACGTTGACGTGCAGCACCTTATCCGCGGTAAGGAGAGAATATATTATACTCCCAAAGAGGGGCTTGGCATAATGCGTGCCTACAACGAGCGCGGCGATGCCACGATTCACGTCTATGACCCCAATTCCGCGTCGGTCGATTACAGCGAAGGAGAGGCAGTAGTGCTCTACCCCGAGGACGCGCACCTACCGAACCGAGCATATGGCGTTCCCATGAAAATTAAAAAATCGGTAATTAAAATAAGCGTTAAGCTCATTAAGTAACACTGTCTAAAAGAGAGTTAAAACAGTTAAGTAAAAGGTCTGCATCATAAAAAATTAGAAAATCAACAAAAATTGAGGGAAACCGCAGTTTTTTTACCTTGTTTCCCTCAAAAACGCACTTAGTTATATAGGGGCACTGTGTGTTTTACACAGTACCCCTGTTTTTATTCGGTTAGCCTTGTTGCGACAGTCTCTCTTTTATTTACGTCGCCCTGCGAAATACACCGCTACGAAGGTCGCAATCGCAGAGTCCTGCTCTGCAACATACGGCGGTATGATTACACTCTCTTGTAGTCGTTTGCCGCACAGACTTCTATGGCAATGTGTTCTGCGAGTCTGCGCTCCTCGTCGCTGACGTCTACATCAAAATCGTTAAAGGCAAGTCCGTCTATTGTACCGCCGAATATTGTCATATACCAAACGAGCGCCAGCATATACTGACCTACTCCCACGCTTGCGTGTGCTCCGTCCTTGTACGCCGCGTCACCGATCTCGGAATAGAGTCGCTCCATTGCCGTCGTTGAGGGAATGATAGCATCCGCACGGATGCTTTCAGCGGCCTTCCTGTATGCGGTCCGAATATCTCGGGAGAAATCTGCGTTACTCTTATATGGGAAATTCGTTTTAGCAGCTATGCTCTTGTCACTGTAAGCCCAAGTCGAGTGAATGAGCTGCTTTGCGCAGGGGGCGAGCTTCGAAACGTATGCCGACAGCTCGGCAAGAAAAGGCTGATAGCTATCGTAGTTCGCGGAATCACGGCTTGCCTGTTGGAACGTAACGACGTCCCATTCATCCGAGAGAAGCGCATCCTTCAGCGACACATTAAATCCGGTGGGGCGACCGTTCAGATAGGCAGGATATTCCCTTCCGTCAGAAAGCATATTTCTGTAATGTCGGTATAGTGAGCATCCACCGATGTAGAGGCAGACCACCTTAGCATCTTTCCCCAGAGACCTTGTGATACCGTAGAGATATCTCGTTCCGTCATGACCAAAGCTGTTGGAAATCGAAAGAATTTTTTTCATAATTTATCTCCTTTTATTTTTTTATATTCTTCAAAGTATCTCTTACCGAAGACCCTGAGTGACTCGGAGTTGAAGTGCACTCCGTCGGGCTTCATCGAAAGTCCGCGCGAGGAGGCAACGGCAACGTTCGGAAGCTCTCGCGCCACCTCGGCAATTATACCGTTCATCTGTACCGCAAGTGAGAAATCAAACCACTCCTCAGACGCAGTGTAGCTTATCTCTCCCATAATGAACGGCAGATTTTTTGCATCAAGCGCATCGCGTATATCGTTTATAAATTTTATAAGCTTCGGCTTATATGCCGAAACGGTGTCAACCGAGACGCAGTCGCTCTCACCGTGATGCCAAAGAAATCCAGAGAAGCTTGAGGTGCGCATAGCAAGTCTGGTCATCATAACGGCGTGATCAAAGAGGATTCCGCCCTTATGCCATAAATCTATTGGCGTACCGCCGTCAGCGCAGGGGATAAGTCCGACCCGTGCGGCGTAATTATTCGCAAATTCGTCGGCAAAGCTCGCCGCGAGGCTGATGCCGCTACGGTCCGCGCCGTAGAATATCGGGCGGTCGGGATTGATCGGCTCACGCATACGGAGAAATCTGCCGTTGCGCAGCATATAGCATCTGAAATTATCTATTTCCGCGACCTCGCCGATTTCACCGCGGCCTGCCATATTTGACTGCCCTATCATAAGGAAGGAATGGAGATCGTTCCCTCCGATAAAGCTTCCGTCATTTATTTTACTTGACACCGGATCCTTCCGCCTTTCCTAGAATGCTTTGAGAAAATAAGGGTTAAGAGCGTGTTCGGATTCTTCATTCTTCACCGACATCACTCAAACGATGAATGTCGCTTTTTATTATAGCACGCTTCCACTGCCTTTTCAAGTAGTCAGACGTTATTTTAGTTTTTTCAAAGCAAAATACGATTTTGACTTGAAAAAACACAGCGTATGTTATATAATTTATATAACAATCGTTTTTGCGGTAGATCCAAAATGTATTGGTTGGATAAGAAAACACGAAAAGTTTACATGTCACGTACCGGATCGAATCAATCAGGCAAGACGCGGCAACGTATGAAAGGCAGCTATGAAAGATAGATTCCCCGAAATAAAAAAGAAGCTCGGCTTCGGCGGAATGAGATTCCCCAAAATTGACAAAAATATTGATTATACGACACTTTCGGATATGATCGATCTCTTTATCGAGTCAGGATTCAATTATTTTGACACGGCACACGGATACCACGGCGGCAGAAGCGAAACGGCACTCCGCGAATGCCTTGTAAAAAGATATTCGCGCTCTAGCTTCGTTCTGACCAACAAGCTCTCGACCTTTCATTTTGAAACAGAGGATGAGATACGCCCGCTCTTCAAAAAACAGCTTGAAGCGTGCGGAGTGGACTACTTTGATTTCTATTTTATGCACGCTCAAAGCGCAACGCTTTACGAAAAATACACTCGCACCCGTGCTTACGAAACCGCACTTGAGATAATGCGCGAGGGCGGATTTCGCCACTTCGGGATCTCATTTCACGACGAGGCATCGGTGCTTGAGAAAATACTGACGGAGCACCCCGAAATAGAGGTCGTTCAAATACAGCTCAACTATCTCGACTACGAGGACGTAGCTGTTCAGTCACGGCTTTGCCTTGATGTCTGCCGCAAATTCGGAAAACCCGTAATTGTAATGGAGCCGGTCAAGGGCGGCCATCTTGCAAATCCGCCAGAGGCGGCACGAAAAATATTTGACTCTGTCAGCGACGCGTCCTACGCAAGCTACGCGATACGCTTTGCCGCGGGACTTGACGGTGTCGTATCCGTGCTATCGGGTATGAGCAATATGGAGCAGCTAAAGGACAATATTTCCTATATGAAGGACTTTCAGCCTCTGTCCGAGGTCGAGATGCAGGCTGTCGCGAATGCGCGCGACATCTTTGCAAAAATGAAAGCGATACAGTGCACCGCCTGTCGATACTGCACAGACGGATGCCCTATGAAAATATCGATCCCCGATCTTTTTGCCTGCCTTAATGCAAAAAAGATCTTCAACGACTGGAACGCAGATTTCTATTATAACGGAGTTCATACAGTGAACCGCGGAAAGGCATCAGACTGTATCGGTTGCGGTGCGTGCGAGGCTGTATGTCCGCAGAAGCTACCCATAATTTCGCTGTTAAAAGACGTGAAAGAGGAGTTCGAAAGCAAGAAGGATACCGACTGATCCGACAGAATGGAGATTGATATGGAAGAAACAACACAGACTAAGAAAAACAACGCAGTAAAGGAATTTCTCCTTGATATTGTTCGCGGAATGGCAATCGGAATTGCTTTTATCATTCCCGGCTTCTCCGGTGGCTCGATCGCCGCCGTACTCGGTATTTACGAGAAATTAGTGGGGGCAGTTACCGACGTTTTTAAAAGCTTCACGAAGAGCGTAATCACGCTTTTGCCTATAATGATCGGTATGGCAATAGGTGTAGTATCACTTATGTATCCGCTAACCTGGGCGCTTGAAGCCTTCCCCTTCCCGACGGTTTGCTTATTTGTCGGACTTACGTTCGGAGCCCTACCCTCAATTACGGATAAGCTGCACGGCGGATCAAAGGCAACCAACTCCTTCGCGCTTGCAATACCGCTTATTCTCGCGCTTACGCTTTCTTTTCTGCCGATCGTCGAGGACGTTGATCTGTTTTCACTTAATTTCGGCGGTTACGTGCTTCTGTTTGTAATCGGAATTGTCGCCTCTGCGGCGCTTGTTGTGCCCGGAATATCCGGAAGTATGCTTTTGCTCATACTCGGTTACTATAACCCGATACTTAAGCTTGCCACACAGCATCTTTTGAAGGGAAAGGATATTGGTACGTCCCTTACCGTTCTTTCGGTGGCAGGTGTCGGAATCGTAATCGGATTTGTTGCTATATCCTTCCTTATGAAATATTTGTTGCGAAAATATCCGTGCGGAACCTATTTCGCCATTCTGGGATTCATCCTCGGATCGATCCCTACGGTATATATTTCTACGTCGAAGGAGGCAGGCTATACCCTGTCCACTCTGCCCTCAAATCCACTCCACTGGGTAATGTGCGTAGTGATGCTCGCAGTTGGCATAGCAGGACCGCTTTTGCTCATGTTCTACACGAAAAGAAAACATAATTCGTAAGATAAGCTGTAAAAAATTCTAGTTAAAAGCGAAAAATGAAGGTTAGACAAAAAATAAAGAGGCTAGCTCACATTCAAAGAGCTAGCCTCTTTTGATATAGGGACAGGGGCATTTTACGGAAATGATCTGCTTCGAGCATTCAGGTTAAAAGCGGGTGAACGAAGCCGTCGGGCGAGGTTGAGGAGACGTCGCAGGCAATAACGCTGCCTTTATATACGATCAGATTTACGTATGCGGAAGAGCCGTTATAGTTTGCGGTCTCGTAGGTGTATCTCGTCACCTTTTTGTTCTTGTATTTCGACATATCAAGTCCCTGCCGCTTCTGTATTTCATTATAGCCTGCAACTACTCTGTCAAAGTTTTCGGGAATTCGGAATTCAACGCTCTCGGTTTCCGATTCTCCAACCTTTATTCCGAACTGCTCTATAAAGGCTATTCTGTCCTCGTTTGTTTTTATGCCGGAAAAGTCAACGGTTGAGGATGCCGCGGCAACACTGTCACCGCCACCGAGTAGAAGGAGTCCTACAAGCGCGACGATAGCAAACGCTATCACAGCAAAAAACTTCACCGTCGAGGCGCGAAAAGAATATACAAACATATTATCCTCCAAAATCATTTTAATAATATATACGCTGCGGCGGATAACTTTATTACCCCAAAAAGCACACGGCGGCTCGCTTTATTGCGAGCCGCCGTGCCACGCGCAGCTTATCTTGTTGCTCAGTGGTTGCAGCAGCAACAGAAAACAATAACGATAGCGAGGATGATGATCCAAGTGCAGTTGTCGTCAAAGAGATTGCATAAGCAGTTGTTATTCATATGTTTGCCTCCGGGAGATAATCGGCGGAAAAATGACGGTATCGGTCGCCGGATAGTATCAAGTGCCACAGGTGCGATGCCCGACACCGGTATATCCGCCTAATACAATACTATGCTCCCCCGGAAAAAGTGGTTACAGAATTTAGCTGAAATCAAATACGGCGGCGCCGTCCTTTATGACAAGTCGCCCTTCGAAATGCTTTCCGTTCTTTGAAATAAATCCACGCATTTTTGAGGTTTTGCCCTCGCTGAGCAACCTTTTTACCTCATCAATTGGGATGCTCTTTTTACATATACTTATACCTACGCGGAAGGTACAGCCGTCATTATATCCCATACAGCCGTAGCTCTGCTTGCCGCGCACGACGTTTTTGCCGCAAACGGGACAGGTGCCGCATATCTCACCGTAGGATCCCGTATTAATATTACTCGCTACGGGAGCAGAGCCACCGATGCGGAATATCTCAGCAATCTCACGCTCCGCAAGGCTGACGCTTTCCTTCACCGTCATTTCACCGCGGAACACGCGCTTAAGCGCCTTTCCCATCTCGCTCGTCTTATACTTATCCATACCGATGGAAAGCTTTTCGAGCGACTGCACTAGGTGCTCGCCGCCCTCAAGGATGGTATAGACGTCTTTTTTAAGATTGATATACCCGCTCTTTTTTGCGTTATCAATAATTCCGGTTCTTGTAGCTTCCGTTCCAAGCTCCAGACCCTCAAATATCGCGCGGTAGTCCTCTGCGTCGTCTACCTCGCCGCTTTCCTCAAGCTCCTTTGCCTTTGCCTTATCGTCCTTAAAGGGATTTTTAAGGTAGTTGTTCAGCGTTTCTATCGTGTAGTGCTTCGGAGGGGTGGTCTGCTTTTCCCAAGGCTTGAAATCAATATTCACGTGATCTCCGACCGCGAGCTTCGGCAAAAGCTTATCCTTTTGCGTATAATCGTCGTATTTCGTCCATCCCGGCTCAAGCATTACCGTTCCCTTGAGTGAGAATTCCTCGTAGTCACCGACCTTGATCTTTATCTCGCTCTTCTCAGCTACGCAGTCCTCGGCGCAGAACACCGCAACAAAACGACGGAAAACGGTCGAGTACACCTGTCTCTCCTTCTCCGAGAGCTTCTCCGACGGGGGTATCTTATAGGTTGGGGTGAGCGCTGAGTGCGACTCTATCTTCGAGTCGTCAAAGATATACTTTGAATCCTTGAATCTTACGGGGTAACCAAGCTTTGATACGTTCGAGATTATCGAGCGCATCTTATCCTTTTCTGCCGTGGCAAGGTACTCCGAGTTAGTTCTCGGGTAGGTCAGATAACCGTCCTCGTAAAGCTTCTGAATAATCTTAAGGCTCTCGGTCATGCTCATCTTATATTTCTTACCGAGCGTATTTTGAAGGGTCGAAAGAGAGTAAAGCTTCCCCGGATGAATCGTATCCTTTTTGCTGTTAGTATAGGTTACGACCGCGCCCGCCGCATTGTATTTTACCGACAGGCTCTCTGCCTTGTTAAGCTCGTCTTTTGTAAATTTTTGTTTGCTTACGAGCTCAATTCGCTCGTTTCCCGTAAGCTCATTTGAGCGTATTACGTAGTAAAGCTCGGGTACGAAATTCTTTATTTCCATATCGCGCTCGTAAATCGCGCGCACTATCGGAACTATTACTCTACCGACGCGAAGAAGTTTTCCCGTGCGGATAGTGGCATACCGTGTTAAATTAACTCCGTAGAGCCAATCTATATACGTCCTTGCATAGCCCTCGGATGCAAGCCTATCGTAATCCGACTCATCCTTCATATCCGAAAGCGCCGCCCTGACCGTTTCGGGTGTCTGATCGGGCAGCCAAAGACGCTTCAAGGATTTCTTTGTCTTTAACGCATTGTCGATACAGAGACGAACTATTATCTCACCCTCGCGGTCTGCGTCTCCGGCATTTACAATAGTGTCAACGTCCTCGCGGTTACAGAGCTCTCGAATTATCTTAAACTGCTTTTCAACGCCGCGGTCGACCTTTTTGTCGTCGCCCTTACGAAGCTCAAATTTAAACTCACCCGGGAAGCACGGAAGATTATCAAGCGTCCACCCCGCGCCGCTCTCCCCCGATGTATAGCTCTCTACGTCAACGAGAGAAAAGAGATGTCCGAAAGCCCAGCTGACTATATAGTCACCGCCTATGAAATAGCCGTCTTTTTTCTCCATTTTTCCGATTCCGGCGCAGATATTTCTTGCAAGACTCGGCTTTTCCGCGATAATAAGCTTCACGTTTTTTCTCCCTTCTCAGAAAATAATACCTAATTATTGTACCACAGTTTTTTTGAAAATTCCACCCTTTTATGAAAAATATACAGTTTTGTGAAAAATTGATAAATTTAATTGTCACCCCTTTTATTTTGTCCTCTTTTATGCTATACTTTAATTAAGGCTTTTATTTAGGTGATAGCGTGAAATAACCGACATCTTATCAAAGCAGACGTTAATCACGCCATCGAATTTTTGCGATTTGGAGCCTTAGTCCAAATCGTCGCAGAGCGAACACAAAAATTCACTATAAGATTTGTACGGTCGCCAAGTGGCGACGGAATGGATGATTATTATGGCTAAATTGTACTTTAAATACGGCGCAATGGGTTCCTCAAAGACGGCACAGGCGCTGATCACAAAATTCAATTACGAGGAGAGAGGAATGAAGGTATGGCTGATCAAGCCTGCCACCGACACGCGCGACGGTGCGGACGTCCTCTCATCAAGAGTCGGGCTAAGCTCGCAGTGTGATTCCTTGGACAAGAGCGTGAATATTTTCGAGCTTTTTGAGAGCCGGCGCGACGGAACGAACGTTATAATCGCCGACGAAAGTCAGTTCTTCACAGAAAAGCAGATAGACGAGCTTCGCGATATAGTTAATGAATATAACGTACCCGTTCTGTGCTTCGGACTCCGCACAGACTTTCTTACAAGGCTCTTCCCCGGCTCAAAGCGGCTGCTTGAGATCGCGGACACCTTATCCGAGATCAAAACCATGTGCGAGTGCGGTGCCAAGGCGACCGTAAGCGCGAGAATCGACTCCATGGGCAAAATAGTCACCGCGGGCAGACAGGTAGTTCTCGGAGGTAACGACAGATATATAGCCATGTGCCACAAATGCTTTAAAAACAGGATAAAGGAACAGGGGGCAGAAACCGATGGAAATTAAAGAGATACTCTCAGCGTGCGACCACACGCTGCTTAATCCCACAGCAGGCTGGGATGATATCGCCGCAACGGTAGATGACGGAATCAAGTACGGATGTGCGTCCGTATGCATTCCGCCAAGCTACGCAAAACGCGCGGCGGCATACGCCGATGGAAGGATCGCGATATGCACGGTCATCGGCTTCCCGAACGGATATTCCACGACACGCACCAAGCTTTTTGAAACCGAGGACGCGATAAGAGCGGGGGCTGACGAGATAGATATGGTAGTGAATCTCGGGCAGGTCAAATCGGGACAGTTCGACGCGGTGCGCGACGAAATAAAGATAATCAAGGCGGCATGCGGCAAAAAGATCCTCAAGGTCATAATTGAGACCTGTCTGCTCACTGCTGAGGAGAAACGGGAGATGTGCCGCGTCGTTACCGAGGCGGGCGCAGACTTTATAAAGACCTCCACCGGATTTTCAACCGGCGGAGCAACGCCCGAGGACATAAGGCTCTTTAAGGAAAACGTCGGTGAGGGCGTGAGAATAAAGGCGGCGGGCGGTATCTCCTCACTTGATGATGCAGAAAACTTCATTCGGCTCGGCGCATCGAGACTCGGAACAAGCAGGATCGTTAAGCTTATCAAAGCAGAAAATAATATTACCGGATATTGAGAGGTAGATATATGAGCAAGAATTATCCAACACCGCACATAAACGCATCACCCGAGGACTTTGCGAAAACCGTTCTTATGCCGGGCGATCCCCTTCGCTCGGAGTTTATCGCAAGGAATTTTCTTGACGGCGCGCGACTCGTCAACAATGTGCGCGGTATACACGGCTACACGGGAAGCTATAAGGGCGTGCCGGTCTCGGTAATGGCGAGCGGAATGGGAATGCCGTCTATCGGTATATACTCCTATGAGCTATATAATTTCTTCGGCGTTGAGAACATAATGAGAATAGGCTCTGCGGGAGCTATGTCGGAGAAGCTGCGCGTGCGCGATATCATAATCGGAATGGGCGCGTGCACGACCTCGAGCTTCGCAGTTCAGTACGGACTCGAGGGCACGTATGCCCCGATTGCAGACTATACTATGATGAAAACCGCGATCGAGGAGGCGGAGAGGATCGGCGCAAGGTACGCCGTCGGAAACCTTCTGTCATCGGATATATTCTACAACGCGAACCCTGCGGCATCAGAAAAATGGCAAAGCCTCGGAGTTCTGGGAGTTGAGATGGAGGCGGCGGCTCTCTATATGAACGCGGCGTATGCAGGCAAGCGCGCGCTTGCGATCTGCACAGTATCGGATCACCTTCTCACAGGCGAGGCACTTGATGCCGAGGCGCGCCAGTCCTCCTTCACCGAAATGATGGAGATCGCGCTGAATACCGCAATAAGACTTTGATTATTATGAAAAGAGTATTTATTATCGTACTTGACTCGCTCGGCATAGGAGCGGCGCCCGATGCAGATAAATTTGGCGATCTCGGAGCGAATACACTCAAGAGCTGCTTTAACACGGGTAGGCTTGATATACCCAATCTTATGAAAATGGGGTTTGGCAAAATAGAGGGCACGGAATACCTCGGTGATGCCGGAGAGCCCTGCGCGGCACACGGCAGGCTCCGCGAGCTAAGCATGGGAAAGGACACAACGATCGGACATTTTGAGCTTGCGGGCGTCCTCTCTACATCTCCGCTTCCAACCTATCCTAACGGATTTCCGCATGAGGTCATAGAACGTTTTGAGAAGGAGTGCGGAAAAAGGGCGCTCTGCAATAAGCCCTACTCCGGCACGGAAGTAATACGCGACTACGGCAAAGAGCATCTTGAAAGCGGCGACCTTATCGTTTATACCTCAGCTGACAGCGTTTTTCAGATCGCGGCACACGAGGAGCTGATACCGCCGGAGAAGCTTTACGAATACTGTAGGATCGCTCGGAGCATCCTCACGGGCAAGCACGCGGTAGGCAGAGTTATCGCGCGCCCCTTCATAACCGAAAACGGAAAATTCAAGAGAACGGCCAACCGCCGCGACTTCTCGCTTGAAGCGCCCGGCAAAACCGTACTTGATGCGATAAGCGAAGCAGGCCTCGACGTGATATCGGTCGGAAAGATACGCGATATTTTTGCGGGAAGGGGTGTCACCTCTCACCGATCAACTCATAGCAATACAGAGGGACTTTCAACGACGCTCTCACTGCTTTCCGAGGATTTTCACGGACTCGCCTTTGTTAACCTCGTCGACTTTGATTCAAGCTACGGTCACAGACAGGATCCCGTCGGATACGCCGAGTCGATATGCGAGTTTGACAGATGGCTGCCGCAATTTTGCGATAGGATGAGCGGAGAAGATCTGCTCATTATAACCGCAGACCACGGATGTGACCCATCAGACGACTCCACCGATCATACGAGAGAGTACGTACCGCTTTTAGTTTACGGCAAGGATGTAAAGCCCAAAGCACTCGGCACCCGCGACTGTCTCGGAACGGTCGGAAAGCTTGCCTGCGACGCTTTGGGAGTAGATTTTACCCCCGATGCGTGTGAAATTATAGGGAAGGAAATTCTGTTATGACTAAAGAGGAACGGAAAGAACTGTACCGCGCGGCAGAAAATGCGAGAGAAAACGCATACTGTCCATACTCGGGAATTTCGGTCGGCGCGGCTCTGATCACGGCTGACGGAAGTATATACACCGGCGTGAACATTGAGAATTCCGCACACTCCCCCGGCGTATGCGCGGAGAGGTCTGCAATATTTGCGGCAATCGGCGCGGGAGAAAGAAGCTTCAAGGCGATCGCCGTCGCAGGAGGAAGGCGCGGGGATGCGCCGCTTGAAAAATTCCCGCCTTGCGGAGTATGCCGTCAGGTGCTCTCGGAATTTTGCGACGGTAATTTCAAGGTAATATTCGGTGAGGATGCGTGCGAGGACCTTTCGCAGCTCCTCCCCTACTCATTCGGCAAGGAATATACGAAATGAGAATATACGACATAATATCAAAGAAAAAGAAAGGCGAGGTGCTCTCAGGCGATGAGATACGCACCTTCGTCAGAGAATATACATGCGGCGATATTCCGGATTATCAAGCCGCTGCGCTGCTTATGGCTATATGTATAAACGGAATGAATGCGGAGGAGACCTACGCGCTTACCGATGCAATAGCAAAATCCGGAGACACGGTCGATCTGTCAGAATTCGGAACGCTTACGGCAGACAAGCACTCGACCGGGGGCGTTGGAGACAAGACTACCCTTATCGTTGCTCCGCTCGCCGCAGCTCTCGGCTGCAAGGTAGCTAAAATGAGTGGCAGAGGTCTCGGACATACCGGCGGTACCGTAGATAAGCTTGAGTCCTTCCCCGGTTATAACGTTGCGCTTTGCGCCGAGGATTTCAAAAGACAGGTCAAAGATATAGGAGTTGCTGTCGTCGGACAGAGCGGCAACCTCGCTCCCGCGGACAAAAAGCTCTACGCCCTTCGCGACGTTACGGCAACAGTCGATTCCATACCGCTTATCACCTCGTCTATAATGGGAAAAAAGCTGGCATCCGGTTCGCACACCATAGTTCTTGACGTCAAGTGCGGCTCCGGCGCGTTTATGAAAAATCCAGAGGATGCGCTTATCCTTGCTGACAGCATGGTTAAGATAGGCAATATGTGCGGCAGAAAAACTGCCGCCCTGATCACGAATATGGACGTCCCTCTCGGATACGGTATAGGAAACGCGATCGAGGTCAAGGAGGCTATCGCTACCCTTGCGGGGAGTGGTCCTGACGATCTGACCGAGGTGTGCATCGAGCTTTCCGCCACAATGGCGTCACTTACGCTGAATATGAAGCTCGACGATGCAAGAGATGCGGCGCGCGAGGCGATATCCTCAGGTGCGGCACTTAAAAAATTCAAGGAATGGATCGGTGCGCAGGGCGGAGACACTCGCTTTATTGACGATCCCGATGCCTTCCCTGCTCCGAAGTTTTCACGCGAAATCAAAGCGCGCGAAGAGGGATATATCACTGCGATGAACGCGGAGGCTATAGGAAGCGCGGCAATGGAGCTGGGCGCCGGCAGAAGGACGAAGGATGACTGTATCGACCGCGCGGCGGGAATCATCCTCAAAAGAAAGACCGGAGACAGCATCAGAGCAGGTGATACCGTTGCCGTGCTTTACACGAACGACGAAAAAAGTCTGAATACTGCGGAGCGCATATTCCGTTCTGCCATCGAAACCGACAGCGAGCCGCCTGCATCTAAAAAGCTTATATACAAAACGGTTGTGGCGCACCTCTAACAGTGCGATACGCGGCGAGGAAGCGATAAAAACGCAACCAACGAAAGAGCAATCGCGGCGGCAAAGCTCGCGGGAGCTATCAAAAAAATCAGAGCAGCAGAGCTGAACAAGAGAGGCTAGCGTGAAATAACCGACATCTAATCAAAGCAGATGTTAATCACGCCATTGAATTTTTGCGATTTGGAGCCTTAGTCCAAATCGTCGCAAAGCGAACACAAAAATTCATTATAAATTTGTGCGGTCGCCAAGTGGCGACAGAATGGAGTATTTATATGAGAGCTTACGAAAGATTTATGACCTACGCGCAGTTGCCGACAATGTCGGACGAGAGCTGTGAGAGCAGCCCTTCAACGAAAAAGCAATTGAAGCTTGCCGAGCTTCTTCGCGACGAGCTTTTAGCGCTCGGACTTTCGGACGCAGCAGTCGATTCGCACGGATACGTTTACGCTTCCCTGCCGGCTAATACCGACGGAGAAATAAACTCCATCGGCTTTATAGCACATCTTGATACCTCACCGGATGCGTCCGATGAGAATATAAAGCTGAAGGTTACCGATTACTTAGGTGGAGATATTCTCCTGAACGAGGAAAAGGGAATCTATCTCAAGGTGTCGGAGTACCCGTATCTTGAGGATTATATCGGTCACCACCTGATCACAAGCGACGGAACTACGCTTATCGGTGCTGATGACAAAGCCGGCATCGCCGAGATCGTAACGGCGCTTCAAAAAATCATAGAGTCCGGTGTACCGCACGGAAAGATCTTCGTGGCATTCACGCCCGACGAGGAGATCGGCAGAGGCGCAGATCTTTTCGACGTGGAGAAATTCGGTGCTGATTACGCGTATACGGTCGACGGCGGACCTATCGGCGAGCTTGAATATGAAAACTTCAACGCGGCAAGCGCGAAGATAATGGTAAACGGAATCTCCATTCATCCCGGAAGCGCGAAGGGCAGAATGAAGAACGCCGCTCTTATCGCGTGCGAGTTTAATTCGCTGCTCCCGTGCGACGAAATTCCCGAAAAAACCGAAATGTACGAGGGCTTCCACCATCTGATTTCGATGAACGGCGAGACCGAGCTTGCATCTCTCGCCTACATTATAAGAGATCACGACAGAGAGAATTTTGAGGAAAAGAAATCCGTATTTCTCGCCTGCGCCGAACGGATCAACGAAAAATACGGTGAGGGAACACTCGAGATAGAGATCAAGGATTCCTACTACAATATGCGCGAGAAGATCGAGCCATGTATGTATATCGTTGACCGCGCTCGCGCGGCAATGGAGGAGCTGGGTATCCGACCTGTCGTCGTTCCCATCAGGGGCGGCACGGACGGCGCGCGGCTGTCGTTTATGGGACTGCCCTGCCCTAATCTGTGCACGGGCGGTGAGAATTTCCATTCAAGATTTGAATTCGTTTCGGTAGAGAGCATGGAAAAGATCTCGGACATAATCGTTCGTATAATAGAAAACGCCGTTAAAGACGGCAAAATGTAAAGCTTTATTAACATATTGGGTATGTAATACAAAAGACAACTATTTATCGTTGCACGATTAAAAAATTATTTTTAAAAAAGGATCAGAGACGTTATACCTATCGTCTCCGATCCTTTTTTGTTTTTGAAATTAGGCAAAAGCGGATGTTACATTTAGGCGTAACTGAACGAAAAGCAGGCAGAAGCGTTGTTGAAAAACAGTGCCCCTGCCTATTTTACTAATCCTCGTCTTCGGTGGATGGTACTTGTTTGCTTCTTGCTGCATCTTCGATGGCACTAAAAATGGCTTCGGGATTTTCTTGCAAAGCACGATCAAACAATTTAAGGTATTCCCTCGGAGTAACACCAAGATCAGCGGCGTCACCTTCAATCATATTATATATGTGGGGGTCAGCTAATAAACTGTCGATTTCAGCCTCGCGTGCTTTTGCGAGATATTCAACAACTTCAGGGCGCTTTTCAATTTCCTCGTCAATAATTTCTCCTTTGTTTCCAATCGCTTTAAAGTAATCTATGTAAACAACAAGTCTCATCTTTCCACCTTTTTCAGGATAAACAGATATGGCACGTGCCTGACTTGTAATAAACTTTAAAAGCTCCATATCTTCATTGCCCGAAAATTCAAAGAACGGGAGAATAAGGTGAATTTGCGCGTCGTGGTCATTATAACTCACAACACCCTTGATTTTGCCACCAAGCCTTACCGCCATACCATCCAAGAGTCGCAAACATTCTTCATAAAACTTCTTCTTTTCGGGAACAAGAACATGTGGCAAGGAGGTCATCCGTTCTTCGATAGAAGCAAATATACCTGTTTTGACCGCAATATCAAAAATATCTATGCTTTCCTTCGTAAGTTCGCGTTCTCTTTGTTTTAACTCATAATAGTCACGTTCGTAAATTTCTTCTTTCATTATTAACTTTCCTTTCTTCCGTTTTCATAGGGAATTTTTAGCAAAATGCCGTCCTCGGTTGCAACAATTTCGAGTGCGTCACCCATCTTTATGCCATAGTGATTTCTCATATCCTTTGGCAATACAATCCTCCCAAGCTCGTCCACACAACGTTTAATAGCGAAATACATCTTTTTTTCTCCTTTTTTCTTATTAACTATCAGCCAACTTTATTGGCTGTAAGCTAATTATATCACAACATAATACGAAAAAAAGTCGAAAACTGTTGTCGAAAAATAAAATTTTCGACAAAAAGGCTAGCTCAAATTCAAAAAACTGAGCTAGCCTATCACTTTGTGAGAGGACGGGGGATTTAACAAAAAAGTTTGGATTCTCCCGACCGTGAACCGTACAAAGGCTCATCGAGAAAGAAAAAAACAATGAAAAACACCTGAATTTAAAGGAGAGTTCAAAAATTCAACAAATTTCCGTATTTTCTTTGCTCATTTACCGAAAGTGAGCTTTTTATATGCGTTGATTATTTTCAATTTCACTTAAATTCGCCACCCCAAGGAACATACTGTTATTGAATTGCTTTGATATAAGCCTCAAGAATTTCAACGGCACAAGCTCTTTGTTTCGGTGTGAGTGTGTCAAGTTTCTTTGTAATCTCGTTATTTACATAAACATTTCCCGTTGCTACCGAATCACGTAATAGTGAATCAGCAGAAACGCCAAGTGCATCTGCAATCGCAACAAACACCTTCAAGCTCGGTGATTTCACACCTCGTTCAACTTCTCCGAGGTAGTACAACCCAATAGCTGCTTTTTCTGATAGTTGTTCTTGCGTTAATTTCTTTTTTAGCCTTGCTTCTCTAATCCTTTTACCTAATGTGGTGTTGTCCAAAATTGTCACCCCTTTTTATAGCCAATAATATTAGCCAATATTCTTTGCTAATATTATAAATGAAATACGCCCTTTAATGAATTGGCTAAAAGCACTTCATATTGGCTTATAGCTAATATTTATGACAATTTTTTCAGTTCGTTTGCATCCTTAAATGGGTAATATAGGAATAACTTACAAACCACCGCGTTAAGGTCACGGGTACGTGGAAACTGACGAAAAACATGCCGCGTATCTCGTTCTATTGCATCCAGCGGCGGAGCTTATCTATCGCACCCTTCTCAAGCCGCGAGACCTGAGCCTGCGATATTCCGATCTCCTCCGCGATCTCCATCTGCGTTTTCCCCTTATAGAACCTGCGTGTTATTATGCCGAGCTCACGCTCTCCGAGGCGCTTTAACGCGTCCTTCAGCGTTATGCTCTCAACCCATTCGTCATCGTTATTCTCGTCGGCGGTGAGCTTGTCTATCACGTATACAGAGTCCTCGCCGTCGTTGTATACCGACTCGTAGAGAGATACCGGCTCAACTATCGCCTCCATTGCCGCGCCTACACTGCGCTCGGTCTCTCCGAGGCGGGCGGCAATCTCCTTTATCGTCGCCTCCCTTTGCTCGGTACGGGAGATATCCTCCTTTACTTGCAGGGCGCGGTAGGCAAGGTCGCGGATAGATCTGGTTATTCTGACCGCGTTATTATCACGCTGATATCTTCGTATCTCTCCTATTATCATTGCGACGGCGTAGGTTGAAAAGCGAACGTCAAAGTCAAGATTGAAGTTATCTATGGATTTTATAAGTCCGATACATCCCACCTGAAAAAGATCGTTTGCACTGTCACCCTTAAGATTGAAGCGCTGAATAATACTGAGAACAAGCCTTAAATTTCCGAGTATAAGCTCCTCGCGCGCCGCCTTATCGCCGCCCTTTGATAGGCGAAGCAGCTCCTTTTTGCGCTCCTCGGAGAGAGTTTTTAATTTAGAAGTATCTACCCCGCAGATCTCTACCTTATTAACTCGCATAAATACCCCCATAAAGATTTATAAGTAGTATTCCCACAGCGGGAGAAAATACACAGAAAAAACTCTGCCGACGGTAGGTAAAGTTCACATTATAAGTGAAGCTTTAATACTCGCGAAAGCAAAGGCTACTTGAAATCTTCGGCTTTATGTGCTAGAATAATGATAGAAAACTGTATGAGGTGAAAAAATGCTTTTAAAAGGACTGCAAAAGCTTACGCTTCTCGACTTCCCCGGTAAAATGGCTACCACCGTCTTTACAGGCGGATGTAATTTTCGCTGTCCCTTCTGCCACAATGCGGCACTGGTGCTCGGTGACAGGCTAAGCGAAAGTCCTACGCTGCCTGAGGAAGAGTTCTTCGCACATATAAAAAAGAGGCAACACGTTCTTGAGGGGGTGTGCGTAAGCGGCGGCGAGCCTACGCTTATGCCGGACCTGCTTCCCTTCCTTAATAATATTAAAGAGCTCGGTTACCTCGTTAAGCTGGATACCAACGGCTACCGCCCCGACGTCTTACGCTCGGCAATCAGCGGGGGGCTCGTGGATTACGTTGCGATGGATATAAAATCCTCACGCGAGGGATATGCGCGCGCTGTCGGACTTGACACGGTAGACATAAAAAAAATAGAGGAGAGCACCGAGCTTCTTATGGGCGGCAGTCTGCCCTTTGAATTTCGGACTACCCTCGTGCGCGAGCTTCATTCGCCGCGTGACATCGTCGCTATCGGGGAGTGGCTCAGAGGAGATGAGGAATATTTTTTACAGACCTATAAGGACTCCGGCGACCTGATAGATGAGGTCTTTAGCGGATATGACGAAAATGAAACCAAGGATTTGTTGAATATGCTGATTCCATACATCCCAAAAGCGCAAATTCGCGGCTAATTTACTATATCTTGTTGAAAAAAATAAAAAATTCTCAATATTTTGTGTTTCTCCTGTTGACAAACGGATTCAAATGTACTATACTATATGTACGTCTAAAATTTGAATTTGAACAACAGGAGGAACTATTTTTATGTATTCGGTATTAAAACGTGAAGGTAAGATCATTGAGTTCGACATAAAGAAGATATCCAAGGCTATCTCTCTTGCATTCGATGCTCAGGAGCGCGATTACAATCAGGATATTATCGATTTCCTCGCACTCAAGGTTACCGCAAACTTCGAGCCCAAGATCCAGAACCATCTCATATCCGTTGAGGATATTCAGGACAGCGTTGAGTCGGTTCTCAGCCAGGCGGGCTACGAGGATGTCGCAAAGGCTTACATTATCTACCGCCGCCAGCACGAGAAGATGAGAGACGTTAAGTCCACTATCCTTGACTACAAGGAGATCGTAGACAACTACGTTAAGATCTCAGACTGGCGCGTTAAGGAAAACTCCACCGTTACCTACTCGGTCGGAGGACTTATCCTTTCAAACTCCGGCGCCATTACCGCAAACTACTGGCTCTCCGAGGTATATGACGACGATATCGCAAACGCGCACAGAAACGCAGATATACATATTCACGACCTTTCTATGCTTACCGGCTACTGCGCCGGATGGTCGCTGAAGCAGCTTATCCAAGAGGGACTTGGCGGCGTTACCGGCAAGATCACCTCTGCACCCGCAAAGCACCTTGCAACCCTCTGCAACCAGATGGTAAACTTCCTCGGTATCATGCAGAACGAGTGGGCGGGCGCACAGGCGTTCTCCTCATTCGATACCTACCTTGCACCCTTCGTTAAGGTGGACAACCTCTCATACGATGCGGTTAAGAAGTGCATTGAGTCCTTCATTTACGGCGTAAATACTCCCTCTCGCTGGGGTACTCAGGCACCCTTCTCCAACATAACCCTTGACTGGACCGTTCCGAACGACCTCGCTGAGCTTAACGCGATAGTAGGCGGTAAGGAAATGCCCTTCAAGTACAAGGACTGCAAGGCTGAGATGGATATGATCAACAAGGCGTTCATCGAGACGATGATAGAGGGAGACGCAAACGGCCGCGGCTTCCAGTATCCCATCCCCACCTACTCCATCACCCGCGACTTTGACTGGTCGGAGACCGAGAACAACAAGCTCCTCTTTGAGATGACCGCAAAGTACGGAACGCCCTACTTCTCGAACTACATCAACTCGGATATGGAGCCCAGCGACGTTCGCTCGATGTGCTGCCGCCTTCGCCTTGACCTTCGTGAGCTTCGCAAAAAGTCCGGCGGATTCTTCGGAAGCGGTGAGAGCACCGGTTCTATCGGCGTAGTTACCATCAATATGCCGAGAATCGCGTACCTTGCTACCGATGAGCTTGACTTCTACAAGAGACTTGACAGGCTCCTTGATATATCCGCGCGCTCACTCAAAATCAAGCGCGAGGTCATCACAAAGCTTATGGACGAGGGTCTTTATCCCTACACCAAGCGCTACCTCGGAACCTTTGCAAACCACTTCTCTACTATCGGTCTCGTTGGTATGAACGAGGCAGGTCTCAATGCTAAGTGGCTGAGAAAGAATATGACCACTAAGGAGACTCAGGAATTTACCAAGGCCGTTCTCAATCATATGCGCGAACGCCTCTCCGACTATCAGGAGCAGTACGGCGACCTCTACAACCTTGAGGCAACTCCCGCTGAGTCCACCTCCTACCGTCTCGCGAAGCACGACAAAAAGTTCTATCCCGACATCATCACCGCAACCGATAAGACTAAGGGCAACACTCCCTACTACACCAACTCCTCACACCTTCCCGTTGGCTTCACCGACGATATCTTCGAGGCGCTGGATATGCAGGACGAGCTTCACACCCTTTACACCTCGGGTACGGTATTCCACGCATACCTTGGCGAGAAGCTGCCCGACTGGAAGAGCGCAGCGACCCTCGTTCGTACTATTGCGGATAACTACAAGCTCCCCTACTACTCCATCTCTCCCACCTACTCTGTATGTAAGAACCACGGCTACCTCGCAGGTGAGCAGTACGTCTGCCCTCACTGCGGCGAAAAGACCGAGGTCTACAGCCGCATAACCGGCTATTACCGCCCGGTTCAGAACTGGAACGACGGTAAGACGCAGGAGTACAAGGAAAGAAAGGTATACTCTCAGGAGAAGCTCACAAAGAAGTCACCCATCGACCTTTCCGCTCCCGCCGTTACAGACGAGCCGGCAGCCGAAGCGTGCGAGTGTAGTAACGCATCCGTGATCCTCTTTGCCACTCCGACCTGCCCCAACTGCAAGGCGGCTGCAATGTTCCTTGACAAGGCGGGTATCCCCTTCGAGAAGAAGATGGCAAGTGATGAGCCCGAGCTCGTTGCAAAATACGATATAAAGCAGGCTCCGACGCTCGTTGTAATCGCGGATGGAAAGTTTGAGAAGATCACCAATCTCTCCAACATCAAGGCCTTCACCGAAAGGGCGAAATAATAATGTATGATATTGTAATCGTAGGCTCCGGACCTGCGGGACTGACCGCCGCGCTCTACGCGCGGCGCGCGGAAAAAAGCGTGCTGGTTATTGAGAAAAACTCATTCGGCGGTCAGATAACCCACTCTCCGAGAGTTGAAAACTATCCCGGAATCCCTACCGCAAGCGGAAGCGAGATAGGCGACAAATTCCTTGAGCAGGCAATCGAGCAGGGCGCGGAGATCGAGCTTGACACCGTCGTTACTATCGACGGTGAGCCCGGAAGCTACACCGTTATCTGCGAGGGCGCAAGCTACGGCGCAAAGAGCGTTATCATAGCGGCAGGCTCACGGCACAGGACTCTGGGACTTAAGAATGAGGAAAAGTTCACCGGCGAGGGAATTTCCTACTGCGCGGTGTGCGACGGCGCCTTCTATAAGGGCAAGAACGTCGCGATCATCGGCGGCGGAAACACAGCGCTTCAGGAGGCGGCACTGCTCTCCGACGGCTGCGCTAAGGTCTACGTTATCCAGAACCTTCCCTACTTCACGGGTGAGAAAAATCTCGCGACACGGCTTGACGGTCGAAAAAACGTTGAGGTCGTATTCTCCACCGTCGTTACCGATATCATCAGCGACGGCAGCTTTAAGGGAATACGCCTTAAAAATACCGAGAACGGCAAGGTGAGCGAGCTGTTCGTGGACGGAATGTTCGTGGCTATCGGACAGAAGCCGGAGAACGAGCCGTTCAGCGGAGTAACAAAGCTTAATGATTACGGATATATCGAGGCAGGCGAGGACTGCGTTCCGAGCGGTGCGCCGTCCGGCATATTCGTGGCAGGCGACTGCCGCACAAAGGCGATCCGACAAGTAACTACCGCAACGGCAGACGGCGCGGTAGCCGCGCTTGCGGCGTGCAGATTCCTTGATTCGTTATAATAAGGAGCTGTCGCAACAAGACAAACAAATAAAAAACAGAGGTATCGTGCATAGTTAACCGGCACGGTACCTCTGTGGTTTTTTGAGGAAAGCGAGGTTGAAAACCTGCGGTTTTCCTCATTTTTGTTTCTTGTATTATTTTTTCTTTACTCGGTGTACCTCGTACACCTCACACCCGTCAGGCAAAAAATTCTGCTCTAAATCCGTTCGCACCGGAGCTATTTACGTTAAAGAGATAAAATCAAGCCGTCTTAAATCGGATTTCCCGATTTATCAAAGAGGGGGAGCGGCGCGAGGTAGGTTATATCCCCTCTGTCTATTGCGTCGCCCTCTGCGAGAATAGCCATTTTGCCGACTATCTCTCCGCCCGACTGCAAGACGAGATTTTCAAGCGAGGCGAGCGAGCCGCCGGTGCTTATTACATCGTCAACGATGAGGACGCGCTTTCCCTTCATAAACTCCGCATCATCACCGTTTATGTACAGTGTCTGAGCGGCGGCGGTCGTGATCGACTGAGTCTCGCACTTTACAACGTCCTTCATATACAGCTTTACCGACTTGCGCGCCAAAACGTAGCGATTCCTGCCGGAAAGACGGCACATCGCGTGGATTAGCGGAATGCCCTTTGACTCCGCGGTTATCATCACGTCGTGCTCGGGAGCGAGCTTATAAAGCTCCTCAGCGCATCTTTCGGTAAGCTCAACGTCTCCAAAAAGGATAAACGCTGCGATGTTAAGACTGTCGGAAATCGGGCACAGCGGAAGCTCTCGCTCAAGCCCCGCAACTTTAAGATTGTATACCATTTCTTTTTCTTCCTTTCAAGGAAAAATATTACTTGCTCTCTACATAAGTATACAACATTCCTGCCGCAAATTCAATAGTTTTTTATTTTTTATACGCTTATTTTACAATCAGTTATGCGTAAAAATCGTGCTTTCCAATGCTGAAAAGGTACTCTCTGTTGTTAGGTATCCAGGACGAGGTCGACGCTCTCGGATAAAGGAAGAACAAAGCCTCCCTGTTAACGTTAAAGCCCTCAAGACATATCTTTGCCGCAACGACGGCACTCGAAACTGGTGCGTTATATATGCTTCCGTCTAGGATAGGACTGAACTGAACGCCGTACTTGCGGTCGAAAATAACTCCCCAGATGGTGTTCGGATACTGAGAAGATCTTACACGGTTCATAACTACGCTGCCAACGGCGATCTGACCGAGAAGCGACTCTCCGCGACTCTCCGCGCTTATAATGCGGGAAAGCCAATACACCGCATCGGCATCGTAGAACTGACTTCCCGTCTTTATGGGAGATACGCTTCCCTTAAGGTAAGCCGTGCCGCCCGTGTAAGAAAATTCGATTCCCAGCGCCTTTGCAAGAGTGGAGATCGGGGCGTACATTCTGCCGTTTGTCATAATCACGGACGGAGACATTGAAAAGAGCGTTCTGCCGTTTGCATAAATTACGTTTGAGCCGTCAATGATATCCATTTCAAATCCGGAGCCCTTGACGTTCAGAGTTCTCGCGGCACTATTATATGTAACGGTCATACCTGCCAGCTCACCGATGAAGCTTCTTACAGAGACGTACGGCGCTCCGTTTATCATTCTTGCGTCACTTGAAAGCTTCTTTTGTGTGCTTCCGTTGGTGTGAGTCAGACTCAAGGATGAATACGCCCATATACTTTTATTGTATACCTTCGATACCGAAAGCTCGTACCTTTCAAAAGTGATCGGCTCAGTACTCCTCACCGCTCTTGTCTCATAGACTGCGCCGGACTCGCCGTACTCATCCCGTGCCACAGCTCCTGCCGTGAAGCTTGTCACCGAGATCATCGAGCTCAGCACCAGCATTGCCGCTATAGCTTTTGTTTTCCTGTTCATTTATTACCACCTTTCTTTTTTCTTCGGATGTTCCCGACTCGTAAATTATACCATAGAGGGCGGAAATAAACAATGCAAAATATATGGCAAAGGTGGGATATGCTACCATATTCGAGTGCTGCGGGGCGGTAAAAGTGTGATACCGAAAAAACAAGAAAGTATAAAATCAGAGCGAAGAAACCGCATTTTTTAGCGGAATCTTCGCTCTTTTTGGGTTATGCCTAAATGCGACAGCCCCTTGTCGCTGTTAAAGATAGTAGCGCCGACTTATTCTCCGCTCTCTGTATATCCCCAAACGACAGGGCGACCAAAATCGTTCCAATCAGAATACCAACCCGAAGGTTTCGACGCAGCCTCGCAGTAAATCGTAAGGCGCCCGCAACCAAGGAACGCATAAGAACCGATGATGATTACGCTATCCGGGATAGTTATGCTCGTAAGGCTGAAGCACTGATCGAACGCAGAAGAGCCAATGCTGGTTACGCTATACTCAATAGATTTATAAGTAACCTTAGAAGGAATATTTGCTACCGTTATATTACGAGGCTGTCTTGTTACCGTAGCAATGCTATCCTTTAATGCATAGCGAATGCCGTCTATTATAGTATATATGTACCCGTCATCTGCAATTTCATTATTGTTGCAATTCCAAACGACAGGACAATCTGAATAGGAAGAGGAATAGTTCCAATTAGAATTCCAACTCGAAGGCTCGGACGCGGCCTCGCAGTAAATCGTAAGGCTGTCGCAACCAGGGAACGCAGATTTACCTATGATGATTACGCTATCCGGGATAGTTACGCACGTAAGGCTGTCGCAATTATAGAACGAATAATCGCCGATGCTGGTTACACCGTTTCCTATAGTTACGCTCGTAAGGCTGTCGCAATAATAGAACGCAAAAGAGCCGATGCTTGTTACGTCGTTTCCTATAGTTACGCCTGTAAGGCTGTCGCAATTATAGAACGCTCCGTAAAGAATATTACCGCCGGTTATCGTTACAGATTTCAGTGTAGTGGGAATGTAATAAGTAGTATAAGATGAATCTGTATAATACTGCTTAGTAGCCGTGCCGCCGGTGTAGCTCGAAGTACCAAAAATATATCCAAACAAGGTAGACGAGCTTGCGCTTGTTGCTGATTTGCTGCCACCAACGAATGGAAGCGTTATACTTTCAAGCGAGGAGCAACCGGAGAACGCATCGCGAGAGATTTCAGTAACGTAATCGGGCACAACAATGCTCGTCACCGTATTATCCTTAATGCCCGTGATTTTGCAGGTGATGAAGGTAGAGGTGAAGTTGAAATTGGTCATTTCCGCTTTGACTTCATATTTCGCTGTGATATTCATATTCGTTGAAACTTGGCAAGAATATTCTTTGTCAGCGGTAATAAGCGTTTCACCGTCATACCAGCCAAGGAAATCATAACCAATATTAGGCGCGCTTGCGGTCAGCGTGACGGTCATGCCGTAAGGATAGGTACCTCCTCCGGTGATTGTTCCCACACCGCTTGGGCTAGCGTTTACAGTATAGCTATCTCTCGTATAGTAAACCTTCAGAACGAGCGAACCGTCACCCGCGATGTTGCCGCTTAACTTCGTACCGCTAACGGTTGACTTGTGAGTGAAATGCTCAAAGTTCTTTATCTCCGCGGTTGCCGTAGTGTCGGTAGTGCCGGTGAGATTCTCGGTTTCCTTGAGGTCGTAGCCGGTTTTTGTGAGGTTTTGTAAATAATATTCTACTTTATAGGGGGTATCCGTATGTACGTTCCACTGTGCGTATACCGTTTTATTTGCCGTAATAGGAGTAGAATAGTCAAAGTCCCAGTCGGTAAATGTATAACCTGCACGCGTGGGATCGGCAGGCTTCGTTGCGAGGCTGCCCTCCTCAACCGTCTGACTTGCTATACTTGTTCCCCCGTAGGTTTCAAAGCTCACCTTATAAAGAGGAAGTCTGCGTATCGTAACGGAATAAAGTTGCATTTTGTCGGCGTTTGTTACAAGGATATAGAATGTATTATCACCGATATTTAAAAGAGTAGTTTTACTGGGGATTACGTTTATACAGTCAATATCTCTTGCTACAACGTAGCTTGCGCCGTACAAAACGCTTATATCATTTAAGAATGAAAAATTGGTGGTTGTATTAGAAACCTTCGCTGAAAGGTGAGTTCCCGATAAGGTCATAGCCTCGGATGTGATAGAACAGTTGCCGCTCGAAAGACTGGGAATTACCTCCTGCGCCTTAATAACCAAACCGCAAACAGAGCAATGGCTGCCTTCGGTAAGACCGGTTGTTGTTTCGGTCGGGGCAACGTAATTGTCAGTAACAGCAGAGTGAACACTCGTCCTTGCTATCGCTTCGCTTTCGGTTGTCACGCCGCAGACGGTGCATTCCTTATGCTTTGAGCCTTCTGCCTTGCAGGTAGACTCGGTGTCTACTATCCAATCGGACGTGGTATGCGTTGTGGGCTTATCTATCGCCTCGGTCTCAAGCGTTGCGACGCAGACGGTGCACTCCTTATGCTTTGAACCCTCTGCCTTGCAGGTGGCTTCGATGTCTACTATCCAATCGCTTACCGACAAATGATCGCAATTCCACTTCGCATAAACGCTCATATCCGACGAAAGCGGAGCATCCAGCAAGGAATTGGCGGTGAAGGGCTTTTGCCAAGTGTCCTTATCCCAATACCAGCCGTCGAAGGTATAGCCTTCCTTCGTCGGATTATCCGGCATCTTTATAGTTTCTCCACCGTTCGTGTTAATGATTGCATAGTTTTCGCCGTCAACGATGAAGTTGACCTTGAACTCAACACTGCCACAGGACGCGAGGCAAAGCGCAAGTAAAATCAAGCACGTGAGCAGCGTAAATATCTTTCTCTTCATTTCAAATCCTCCAAAAAAGCACAAAAGTGCGCCCGCAAGGTGAATGCACCTCAATTACGTACTTCACTTTGCTGTCACACATTTTTCTAAGTAAGGTATAGAAAAATATGGAAGCACTAAAAATGGCATAGTACAACCTTGCACAGAAATATCAAATTGTATGGCAGGACTATTATAGCACATTTAAAATGAAATGTAAATATCTTTTGTAAAATTCCAAAGAGATTTTATGATTGAATTTAAGAAAACTACAAAAAATACAGAGGTGAAGGACACCTCTGTATTTTGAATTGATTTAATTATATTAGTGACAGATGCACTTCTCGGAATCCTTATCGAAGATGTGGATTCTGGAGGGATCGATAGCAACGGTAATTTCGTCGCCTGCCTGTGCGCGAGAACGGGAAGATACTCTTGCGATAATATTCTTACCGTTGGTCGCATCCTCCATACCCTCAAAGCCGAGGTAGAGATAGATCTCCGCGCCCATAAGCTCGGTAACGTCAACGCTAACCTTCATTGTGGTGTCAGCGAGGGTCTGAAGATACATAGGCTCGTCGTGAATGCACTCGGGACGGATACCGAATATAACCTCCTGATCAATGTACTCCTTAAGAGCGGGGTTATTTGCCTTGTCTGCGGGGAGCTTGATCTCGGTAACGCCGAGGGTAGCGTAAAGGTCGTTATCACGCTTTACGAGCTTACCGTTGATGAAGTTCATCTGAGGAGTTCCGATGAAGCCTGCAACGAAGAGGTTGCAAGGAAGGTCGTAAAGGTTCTGAGGAGTGTCAACCTGCTGGATAAGACCGTCTCTCATAACAACGATACGGGAAGCCATTGTCATAGCCTCGACCTGGTCGTGAGTAACGTAGATAAAGGTGGTCTCAACCTTCTTATGAAGCTTGGTAAGCTCGGTTCTCATGCTCGCACGAAGCTTTGCGTCAAGGTTGGAAAGCGGCTCGTCAAGAAGGAATACCTTGGGGTTACGAACGATTGCACGGCCAAGCGCAACTCTCTGCTTCTGACCACCGGAAAGAGCCTTCGGGCGACGCTCAAGAAGGTGGCTGATGTCAAGGATTCTTGCAGCCTCCTCAACGCGGCGCTTGATCTCCTCCTTCGGAACCTTACGGAGCTTAAGACCGAATGCCATATTATCAAATACAGTCATATGAGGATAAAGAGCATAGTTCTGGAACACCATCGCGATGTCTCTGTCCTTAGGAGCGATATCATTAACGTATCTATCGCCTATGTAAAGCTCACCCTCGGAGATCTCCTCAAGTCCTGCGATCATACGGAGAGTGGTCGACTTACCGCATCCCGAAGGACCGACGAAGATAAGGAACTCCTTATCCTTGATCTCAAGGTTGAAGTCAGATACGGCTACGACGCCGCCGGGGTATTTCTTGTAAATGTGTCTGAGTGAAAGACCTGCCATTTTTAAAATCTCCTGTTTATAAAATTTTACGGTACTATTCTACCATATTTCGCCGCCAAATTAAAGAAGCAACACTCACGATTTTGCTTTTTAGTTTTTGTCGGTTATTCACAAAGATATGAATTCAATTTGTTACAGAATTGCTAACTAATAGTCGGATTTTCTAATTTATTAGAATTTGGCTATGCGTAGTAACGCAGTGACAATCGGATGAACTCTTTTATCGGTTTGCAGCCTTAACGATTGCGGTGAATTTATCAGTCTTAAGCGACGCGCCGCCGATAAGGCCGCCGTCCACGTTCACCTTCGCGAGAAGCTCTGCCGCGTTTGCGTCGTTCATAGAGCCGCCGTACTGAATAGTGATATCCTCTGCGGCATCATTGCCGTAAAGCTCTGCGATCACGGAGCGGATAACGCCGCAGGTCTCGTCTGCCTGCTCGGGCGTTGCGGTAAGTCCGGTGCCGATCGCCCATACGGGCTCATAAGCTATGATAACGTTCTTAAGCTCCTCCGCGGAAATTCCCGCAAGATCAAGCTTTGTCTGCATGGCAACTACCTCGTTGGTTATACCCGAGAGTCGCTCCTCCTTTACCTCACCGAGGCAAAGAATAACCTTAAGTCCTGCGGCAAGAGCCGCCTTGGTGCGAAGGTTTACGGTAGCATCGGTCTCACCGAAATACTGGCGGCGCTCGGAATGTCCTATAACAACGTACTCGGTGCCGATCTCACAAAGCATCCTCGCGCTGATCTCGCCGGTATATGCTCCGCTCTCAGCGAAGTGAACGTTCTCAGCACCTATCTTAATGTTAGTCCCCTTTGCCGCCTCAACAGCAGTTGCGATATCAACGTACGGAACGCAAAGAACGATATCGCACTTATCCAGATCTTTAACCATGGGCGCAAGCTCTGTGATGAACGCCTTAGTCTCGGAGGGCGTCATATTCATCTTCCAGTTGCCTGCTATAACTGTTCTTCTCATATTTTCTATCCTTTTTTAGTATTTCGGGGTGCCAAAATGACACCCCGTGTTGATTTTATTTTTAAAAGTCCCCGGTTTCGAGGAAATTTTGAGGGATTTTGTTTGTTCTTCCGACCGACGGCGTAGTGACCTACGACGAGGGAGGAAAACGGACAAAAGCACCAAAATTATTTGTCGAGGAGGCAAGATACTCCGGGAAGATCCTTACCCTCAAGGAATTCGAGGGACGCGCCGCCGCCGGTAGATATATGAGTGATCTTGGGAGCGAAGCCAAGCTGCTCGCATGCCGCCGCGGAATCACCGCCGCCAACGATAGTGATAGCAGAGCTGCTCGCAAGAGCCTCCGCAACAGCTATAGTTCCCTTGGCGAGAGTGGGATTCTCAAATACACCCATGGGGCCGTTCCATACAACGGTCTTTGCCGCGAGAACAGCGTCTGCAAAGAGCTTTGCAGTCTTGGGACCTATATCAAGACCCTGCATATCAGCGGGGATCTTATCGGTATCAACGTACTCTACAGCGATCTCTGCATCGATGGGGTTCGGGAAATCCTTTGCAATTGCGGTGTCAATGGGAAGGAGAAGCTGAACGCCATTTTTCTCAGCCTTCGCCATCATCTCACGGCAGTAGTCAAGCTTGGTCTCATCAAGCAGAGAATTTCCAACACAGTAACCCTTTGCAGCTGCGAAGGTATACGCCATACCGCCACCGATGATAAGAGTATCAACCTTGGTAAGAAGGTTATCTATAACGTTGAGCTTATCAGCAACCTTTGCACCGCCGAGGATCGCGACGAAGGGACGCTCGGGATTAGAAAGAGCCTTACCCATCACTGAGATCTCCTTCTCAATGAGGTAGCCGCATACTGCGGGAATATAATCTGCAACGCCTGCGGTAGATGCGTGTGCTCTGTGAGCCGCGCCGAACGCATCGTTTACAAAGATATCAGCATAGGAAGCAAGCTCCTTTGCGAAATCTGCGCCGTTCTTTTCCTCACGCGCGTCGAATCTGGTGTTCTCAAGAAGAACAGCCTCGCCTGCCTTGAGCGCCGCAACCTTTGCCTTTGCATCTGCACCGATAATGTCCTCTGCGAAGGTAACCTTCTCTGCTCCGAGCAGCTCGTTGATCCTATCGCATACGGGCTTAAGAGTAAACTTCTTTTTGTCGGACTTTGCAGCCTTCGCAAGATATTCAGCCTTTGCCGCCTCGCGCTCTGCCTCGGGAAGCGCCTCAACAGCCTTCTTCTCCTTCTTGGTGAGTCCGTATCCCTCGGTCAGAATGTTATGAGGCTTACCCATATGGGAGCAAAGAATAACCTTTGCGCCGTTATCCATAAGATATTTCACGGTGGGAAGCGCCTCTACGATTCTCTTATCGGAGGTGATAACTCCGTCTTTCATAGGAACGTTAAAGTCGCAACGGACGAGCACGGTCTTACCGGCTACGCCTACATCTTCAATATTCTTCTTGTTGTAGGTTGCCATATTTATTTCTCCTTACAAAATTATTTACCTTGTATATGTTACCACAAAGCCGACGATTAGTCAAGAGTAATTATTATATTTGACATAGGAACGGTTAAAAATACAATTTTTAAAGCAATTGATACTTGACATGTGTTCATTATTCCGTTATAATGTATCTATAAAATGATAAGGGGTATCGGAAATTGACGCTTAAAAAAGAGGACGCCAGAATTAAGAAAACCAAAGCGCGATTGCTCAGCACCTTCAAGGCTATGCTTAGCGAAAAAAGATTTGAGGACATTAAGATAAACGAGATATGCGAAAGGGCAAACGTAAGACGCGCAACTTTTTATAAGCACTACACTGACAAGTACGATTTTCTAAAGTTCCTGGTCAGCTCTCTGCGCGACGATTTCGACCGTAAGCTGAACAGAAAAAAATATCCGGATGCCACCTCTATGTATTACGTGGAATATCTGCACGCGCTCGTAAACTTTCTCGTCGAGAACGAGCTGATAGTAAAAAATGCGCTTAACAGCGCCGTACTCCCCTCCCTCGTCGAGGTGATAAAGGAGCAGAATTACGAGGACACCTGCGCGAGGCTCAGAGAAAGCGTTAAAGACGGAATGCAGCTTTACGCATCGGTCGAGATCACGGCGTCAATGCTCACGGGCGGTATTGCAAACACTGTGCTTTACTGGCTGAACAGCGAAGAACGGATGTCGGTGGACGAGCTTATTTCCGAGATGTCTGCCATGGTCGAGGCAATACACAAATAAACAATAATTTCCATACGTACGAGCCGGCGGTATGCTCTTTACCGCCGGTTTTTTATATAAGCGAAAAAGCAGGCATAGAAGACTGTATCAAATCTTATATATCTGCTTTTTCTGAGCTTTAATGTGCTATGCTTCTTCCTTTGCTTTCGTTTTCTCGGGCGTGGGATCTTTCTTATCGGATGAAGAGGAGTTCGTGTCTATGTAAGGAAGATACGCCTTCAGATAATCAAGTCCGGAGAAGAGCGTGGTAAACGCCATTACAGCCATCATAACGTAGGAGAGGATGTGATTATCCTTGAAGAACGGAATGATAGGCTCAACTATTATTATCACGGTTCCAACCATCTGGGAGACCGTCTTTATCTTTCCGAGCATGCTTGCCGCGACGACAATTCCGCTCTTGCCCGCAACAACGAGGCGAAGGCTGGTTACACCAAGCTCTCTGAGAAGTATTATGAGAACCACCCATACGAAAACGAGAGCAAGCGTTACGTTGCCGAGAAGGAGCATCCACACGAGGATGGTTATCATAGAGGAAAGGACCATAAACTTATCCGCGAGGGGATCGATGAATTTACCGAAATCGGTAACAAGGTTATACTTGCGTGCGATCTTACCGTCAAGCATATCGGTAAGTCCCGTGAGAATATAGACAACAGCGGGAACGATGACGCCCCATATCTTTATGTCGCGCATAAAAATGAGCGCCGCTACGAACGCAGGAACGAGACAAACCCTGATAATAGACAGGGTATTCGGTATGTTCATTGATGATTTTTTCATTTTTCCGTCTTCCTTTTTATTTATATTTGATTATTCTCTTACACCAACCAGGTCGTAGTCCAGAGCCTCTGTGACTCTCACGGTTACGAACTCTCCGGGTTCGACCTTCTTTTCCGACGTGAAGTAGACCCTGCCGTCCACATCGGGGGCATCGGCATAGGATCTGCCGTAGTAAACCTCGGCAACCGTGTCAAATCCGTCGCAAAGAACGGTATAACGCTCTCCGACCTTAGAGGCGCTCATATCCTCGGTGAGAGTTAGCTGAGTCTGCATCAGGATGTCGTATCTATCCTGCTTTGTCTGCTCGTCGACCTTATCACACATTTCTGCCGCGGCCGTTCCCTCCTCCTCCGAGTAGGTGAACGCACCGAATCGGTCAAACCTTGCTTCTTTAATAAACTCGCAGAGCGAAACGAAGTCCTTCTCCGTCTCTCCCGGGAAGCCGACCATCGCGGTAGTGCGAAGAACGATTCCCGGAACCTCATCTCGAAGCTTCTTTACAGTTTTTCTGATGAGCTCGCTTCCGCCGTGGCGGTTCATTCGCACGAGCACGGGATCCGAGATGTGCTGAATAGGAATATCCATATATTTTACAAGTCGGGGGTTATCCCGAAGCTCAGATATAAGCTCATCGGTTATCTTATCGGGATAGCAGTAGAGAAGGCGTATCCACGGTATCTCGGTAGCGCGGCTTATCTCGCGCACGAGGCGCGCAAGACTGTATTCACCGTATAGATCAAGTCCGTAGCGCGAGGTGTCCTGCGCTATGAGGTTAAGTTCCTTAACCCCGAGTGCCTCAAGGTCCTTTGCCTCCGCGACGATGTCCTCCACCGTGCGGCTTCTGAGCCTGCCGCGTATAAGTGGGATCGCGCAGTAGGTGCAATTATTGTCACAGCCCTCGGCAATCTTAAGATACGCAGTATGATCCGCTGTGGTCAGTATTCTGTCGCCGCCGAGCTTTGCGGTGTTTTTATCCTTAAACGAGGTAAACTTCTCTCCGCGAAGGACTGCGCGGCACGCCTCAACTATATCGTCAAGGCTGCCGACACCGACGAGCGCATCAAGCTCCGGCAGCTCTGCCATAACATCCTCGCGATAGCGCTCTACAAGGCACCCCGTGGCAATTATATGGCGGCATTTGCCCCATTCCTTCAGCTTCTCCGCGTCGAGAATATTATCAATCGATTCCTGCTTTGCGCTTTCAATAAAGCCGCAGGTATTTATAATTATTATCTCCGCCTCGGTCTCATCGGGAGTTATCTCAAATCCCGCGTCGTGAAGCTTGCGGAGCATGACCTCGGTATCAACGAGGTTTTTTGAGCATCCGAGAGAAATAAATCCAACTTTTGTCATAATCAGCTTCCGTTAATTATTTTAGTAGGTGCTTTATACGGCCACGCAGGCGCGCGAAATAAAACCGAACAAGCACGGTTATAAACATATCGTAAGCAAAGAATGCGACGTTCATAACAAAATACACAGCAACCTTCACCCACAGCTCATCAACTATGAAGATAGACGTTTTAAATATAAGCTCAAAGCCCAATATAATCAGCCACAGTACGCTGTTTATAAACGCGAGCTTTAAAACAAACCACGCGACGCGCGGCAGCCGCTCTATATACGCCTTGAGTATCGGGTAGATGCCGAATATAAGAAGGTACTCCATCCAAAGCATCTTTCCGGGAAAGATAAGGAAGGTCGCAAGAGAGGTGCAAAGCCAGACGAGCCACGGAAATGGGTCGCCGACCTCGATAAGCACGAATACTACGAGCAGTGACGCGAGGGCGCAGACCGATAGGTCAAGGACCTCGAAAAATCCGCCAAGCGTCATAAATACCGTCCCCAACGCGACCATCATACCGCAGAGGGTGATTTTTTTGGTCTGCCTCATATACAGCGTATAAGGTCTCCGCCAAGGCATTCGCAAAGGCAGTCTAGGCAGATGAGGTTCGTACAGCAGTCACATGCATCGCTCGTAGCACTTCTGCGCGGTGCTCCCGCGGCGCTTCTGTAATATGGATTATCGTAATATGGATTCTGATATCCGCCCGCGGTGTTATTGAACATCTCCTTCGCCTTCTGATACTCCTCGTTATATGGGTCCATATTGCAGGCGATCTCAAGCTCACGCATCGAATCGTTCACCCTGCCGCGGCTCATAAGCACGATACTTATAAGATAATGCCACTCCGCCGTCCTCTCGCTCTCAAGGACCGTGAACAGCATCTTCTCCGCTTCGCGGAAATTGCGATTGTTTATAAGACGCCTAATATCGGCATATATACCCGTGGTTGAGCCCTGATACCGAGTGTGATCATCCTGCTTTGTTTTGCGGCGACCGTTGTAATGCTTCGCATCCTCGCGCATCTTTTCGATCTCAGCATACGCCGAGTTTATCTCCTGCATCTTCTCGGATGCCAGATCCTTCAGAGGATTATCGTCCGAGAAATTATCGGGATGATATTTTCGCGCAAGCTCGCGATATGCCGCCTTTACTTCATCGTCTGATGCATTCGGCGACACGCCGAGTATAGAATATGGATCCTTCATTTAAATACCTACCTTAAAATTATTTTACAGATGTCGCGTCCGATGATGAGAATAAAAAGTCAGATAAGCCCGGACGGTCACTGATCAAGAAATTCAATTCTCTTGATAAGTCCGAGGTAAATTATATTCTTAACTATATTTTCTATCGTTACACGGGTGCCGAAGGGCATAAAGTTCACAGCCTCCTCCATCCGCTTGCACTCAAGGATAAGCGCGCATTTTATGCTCTGCTTATTCTCCTTTGTCAGCGACGCACCGCCGTAGATGAGAACGTAGGGATTATATTTTCCCTCTTTTCTGTCCTCCTCATAATCCTCTGCGGCATCGGCGGCATAGATAAATCTGCCGAGGCTCTCGCCGAAGCGGCGGAGAACGACAGCATCCCTGCCTTCTATTCCGCCGGCGAATATCTCCCCGAGAAGCTCTCCGAAAAGCTGTGCAGGCTCGTCGACGCTTTTGCACCCTTCCGCCTCAAGCACTGATATTGCGGCAAGCTTCTCACGCACAACGTCGGCAATATCCGGCACTCCGGCGCGTTTTGCGCTTCTTTTCAGTATCGGACGGGAAGGAGCGATAAGAAGCCGCTTTGAGATTCCCTCATCCTTGACGTCGTCCATAACCTTGTAGTATGAAAGCACGGCAAAGGCACGCGCAGTATACTCCGTCGCCGAGTTGATCTCGAGCATCGGACGGCGCTTTAACGGATGGGCGATGCAACTATGTCGCTTCGCCGATATCTCTGAGTCCGGAACGAACAGCATACGCACGAGAGCTAAAAGCACACTGTCGTATGTCAGCGCGACGCGGGAGAGATTGCCGGTATATTTTTTCATGCTCCGGCAAATTCCGCAATAGGTAGCCGCGTAAAAGTCATAGTCCTTTACAAGAAGCTCCGCCTTGACCGGCTTAACGTATCCGAACATATATTTTACTTTTTGGGATTACCCATGCCCTTACGGGTGAGGGATATCCTGTGCTTAACTACGTCAACGTCCTTGATCCTTACCTCAATGACGTCGCCAGTCTTGAAGAGCTCAGAGGGATGCTTGATATACCTATCGCTCATCTCGGAGATATGAAGAAGTCCGTCGTGATGTACGCCGATATCAACGAAGCATCCGAAGTCAACAACGTTTCTGACCGTGCCGTTAAGCTGCATATCGGGCTTAAGATCGTTTATATCAAGAACGTCGGTGGAGAGGATGGGTGCCGGCGCATCGTCACGAATATCTCTGCCCGGCTTCTCAAGCTCCTTGATTATATCGTCGAGCGTGGGCTCACCGCATCCGAGCTCCTTGGCAAGCTTTGCAAGGCCGTACTGCTGAACCTTAAATCTGAGAAGAACGAGGTTATTGTTTCTTACGTCCTCGGAGGTGAAGCCGAAGCGGTGAAGCAGCTCGTCTGCTATTGAATAAGACTCGGGATGCACGCCCGTCGAATCAAAGACCTCTGCCGCACCGGGGATACGAAGGAAGCCCGCGCACTGAGTGAACGCCTTATCTCCGATCTTCGGAACCTTAAGTATCTGCTTTCTTGATTTGAATTCTCCGTATTCCTCTCTGTATGCGACGATATTCTTTGCCGCGGTGAGGTTGATACCCGAAACATATGAAAGGAGCGAATAGGACGCGGTGTTGATATCTACACCGACACCGTTAACACAGTCCTCAACGACTCCGCCGAGAGCCTCGGTAAGGCGCGCCTGCTTCATATCGTGCTGATACTGACCGACACCGATAGCCTTGGGCTCGATCTTTACAAGCTCTGCGAGAGGATCCTGAAGTCTTCTTGCGATAGAGATAGCACTTCTCTGCATTACGTCGAAGTCCGGGAACTCCTCTGTCGCAAGCTTGGATGCCGAATATACCGAAGCTCCCGCCTCGGAAACTATCGTATACTTTACGCCCCTCGGGCATTCGGGTGCGCGGAGAACGCGTTCTGCTATAAACTTCTCGGACTCGCGCGATGCGGTTCCGTTTCCTATTGAGATAACGTCAACGTTATTCTTCTTTACAAGCCTTAAAACTATGGCCTTCGATCTTTCGAGGTCGTCCTCGTTTACCCTATCCTTAGAGCGGAAGGGATAGATGACAGCGGTATCCAACACCTTTCCCGTCTTATCAACTACCGCGAGCTTACATCCATGGCCGTAGCCGGGGTCGTAGCCAAGCACGGTCTTGCCCTTTATGGGAGACACGAGAAGAAGGTTTCTGAGGTTTTCGGAGAACACCTTTATAGCTCCCTCCGACGCATCGTCAAACAAAGTGGTTCTTACTTCCCTCTCTATTGCCGGGAAGAGAAGGCGGTCATACGCGTCCTTGATCGTTTCCATAAGGTAGGAAAGGGCGGGAGACTGCTTATTTGTTATTACCTTCGATACGAGCTGTGCAATTCCGTCCTCCTCGGGAAGTGTGACGCTGACCTTCAAGAATTCCTCCTTCTCACCTCTGTTGATAGCAAGAACTCTGTGACCCTTAAGCTTCTTTATCGGCTCGGAGAAGTCGTAATAATTCTCGTATACCGAGCTCTCCTCGGTAGTACCCTTTGTGGTAATTGAGCCGTAGCCCATCGTAAATTCACGAAGAAGCTTTCTGATCTCTGCGTTATTCGAGATATCCTCGGCAATTATATCCGAAGCGCCCTGAAGCGCGGCTGCCGCGTCGGGAACCTCAAGCCCCTCAGCGTCCGAGACAAATTCCTTCGCATACTCGTCGATCGGAGTCTCGTAGGAATCTCTCTGCTCAAGAATGTAGTTTGCAAGCGGCTCAAGCCCCTTCGCCCTCGCGACAGATGCACGGGTCTTTCTCTTAGGCTTATAGGGAAGGTATATATCCTCAAGCTCAACGAGAGTTTTTGCATTGTTAAGGGCAAATGTTATCTCGGGTGTGAGCTTACCCTGCGCATCAATAAGATTTGAAATCTCCTCACG